>JBEKOZ010000162.1:0-8698 GCA_049521275.1 Bryobacteraceae bacterium
GGTGCGTGGTGATGCTGGCAAACGCGTAGTGCGCGTAAAAATAAATGGTCAGCGCGATGGCGAACAATCCCACCCATCCGTACCCGCCGAAAATGTGCCCCACGCCCTCCGCCAGCGCCTTGGTCACGCCCGCTTCGTTCAGCGCCGTCCCCAACCGTAGCAGCCCTCCGTACCAGATGAAGATGTCCCACCCCGTGCGCTCGCCCTTCACATCTTCCCAACTCAGGACCCCTGTCAGGATCAGCGCGATCGCCCCAAGTAGCGCTGTCACCGCGACATCGATTTTGGTCCACGACGAAGTCACCCAGAATCCGCAAACCAGAAGGAACACCACTCCCAGAATTCGTTCCCCGTGTTTCAACGGACCCATTTCCTCGAGCTTCCGCGCCGCGAATGCCGACGCCTCGGGGGTATGCAGCACCGTCGGCGGATTCAGCTTCATCACCACCCACGGCACCACGGCCATCGAAACCAATCCCGGCACGATGGCCGCCGCGATCCAGCTCGCCCACGTCACATGGTACCCGAATCCCGCAGCGATCCGCGCCGCCAGCGGATTGCTCGCCTGCCCCGTGTAAAACATCGCCGAGGTCACGCAAATGCTCTGATACACCGACGTCATGAGGAACGACCCCAGCACGCCCGCCGTCGCCCCCGGCGTCGATCCATACAATTCCGCGATCGATCGCACGATCGGCAAAATCGCCCCGCCCGACCGCGCTCCGTTCGATGGAATCACGCCCGCGAGCACCAGGTCCGACAGCGACAACGCGTAGGATACTCCCAGCGAGCTTTTCCCGAACATTCGTACAAAGAACAACGCGATCCTGCGCGCGAGGCCGGTATTGATCAGCGCCCTCGAAATGAAAAACGCGGCCATCACCAGCCAGACGGATTTATCCGCGTACCCGGCCAGCGCCTGTTCCACGGTGAGCCCGCCGAAAATCGCCGCCAGAGTCACCGCCAGCAGCACCAGCGCTCCGCCGGGAATCGGTTGCAGGATGCACCCCGCGATGGTCGCGATGAAGATGCCGGTCAGCCTCCATCCCGCCGGATTCACCGCGGCAGGCCTGGGAATCAGATATACGAACGCGCAATAAACCGCCGCGAGCGCAATCATCCCGCGCGCAGTGTGCTTCCAGTTGTAAGGATGTTCAGTGGGCAAACTGACAGAATACGCTAAACGTCAATAACGGAGCGCCTCCGCAGTTCGGCGCCGCTGAAGTAGTCAAAGACAGAGCCGGCCGCTGATGAACGAGGATAAACGCAGATTAAAAAAACAAAGGCCTTGGCATCTCTGAATCCGCGTTCATCGGCGTTCATCGGCGGCCAATGAATCTTTTCCCGCACCCTTGTAAGCATGCGGACGGAACTCTCCCCTACTCGCCCGCCTTCTCCGCCTCCGCAGCCCCCGCCGGACCAGCCGCCAGCGCGTCCGCGATAATCCGTTTCGCTTCCGTCACGTGTTCCCGCGCCACGCGAACCTCTTCCGGCAGATTCGGCAGCACCTCCGTGCTCACCACCATCGCGGCGATTCCCGACGCCTCCAGCAGCGACTGTACCGAGAGCGCCTCCATGTCCGACGTCGTGCCGGCCGATTGAAACACCGTGACCATGTCGAGGTCGTGCGATTCTTCCCGAGGATCCATATAGTCCAGCTTACGCCTTTGAGGGTAGAATAAAAACATGGCGAGAGACAACGGTGGTATCAATCTGGTGTGGTTCACGGCGGGGGCGGCCATCGGCGCCACCATCGCTCTTCTGTACGCTCCGCAAACGGGGAAAGAGACGCGGCGCTATCTCAATAAGAAAACCCGCGAAGGTCGCGACGTGCTTTCAGACGCCGGCGGAGATCTGGCTGACAAAGCCAAGGACATGTTCGAAAAAGGCCGCCGCATGGCCGACGACGCCGCCGATCTATTCGAGCGCGGCCGCAAAATTATAGAAGGATAATTAGCCCTGGTGGCGCGAGCTTCAGCTTGCCGCGCCGGCTTCAGCCGGCGTTCACCACAACGACTCATATGACCACCCCTGCCACAATCGCGCGCCTTTCCGCCTTCACCAACGAGCCGGTCACCGATTTTTCGGTCCCCGCCAATCGCGCCGCCGCCGAAGCCGCGCTCGTCCGCGTCCGCGCCGAACTGGGACGCGACCACGACCTGTGGATCGCCGGCACCGCCCACAAAACCGGAGATCTGTTGACCAGCCTCAACCCCTCCAAGACTTCCGAAGTCGTCGGCCGGCATCATAAAGCCACGCCGGAACTCGCCACGCGCGCCATCGAGGACGCCCACGCCTTTTTCGGCGAGTGGAGCCGCGTGCCCGCCCAGCGCCGCATCGAACTCGTCGTCCGCGCCGCCGCCCTCATCCGCAAGCGCAAACTTGATTTCGACGCCTGGCTCGTCGTCGAAGCCGGCAAGACCTGGCCCGAAGCCGACGGCGATGTCAGTGAAGCCATCGATTTCGCCGAATACTACGCCCGCCAGATGCAGAAGTTCGACTCGCCCGAGCCCACCGTCCAGCTGCCCGGCGAGCATGACCAGATGATCTATCTTCCGCTCGGCGCCGGCGTGATTATTCCGCCCTGGAATTTCCCGCTGGCCATCATGGCCGGCATGTCCCTCGCTGCGCTCGTCACCGGCAACACCATCGTCATCAAGCCATCGAGCGACACGCCGACCGTCGCCCAGAAATTCGCCGAAGTCCTGCGCGAAGCCGGATTCCCGACGCGCAGTTTTTCGCTCTGCACCGGCAGCGGCTCCGCCATCGGCGATCTTCTGGTCGAACATCCCAAGACGCGTTTCGTCTCCTTCACCGGCTCCCGCGACGTCGGCTTGCGCATTAACGAACTAGCCGCCAAGCCGCATAAAGGCCAGATCTGGATCAAGCGCGTGGTCGCCGAAATGGGCGGCAAGGACGCCATCATTGTAGACCGCGAAGCAGACCTCGAAAGCGCCGCCACCGGCGTGGTCCAATCGGCATTCGGCTATCAGGGCCAGAAATGTTCCGCCTGTTCCCGCGCCATCGTCGACGAAGCCGTGTACGACGAGTTCCTGGATAAGGTGAAGACCAAGGTTGCCGCGCTCACCGTCGGCCCTTCCGACGATCTTGCCAATTTCATGGGCCCGGTCATCAACGGCAGCGCCCGCAAATCGATTCTCGAATACATTGAGGTAGGCAAAAAGGAAGGTCGCCTGATCTCTGGCGGCGGATCCGCGGAAGGCCCGGGCTATTTCATCCAGCCCACCGTCATCGCCGATATCGATTCCAAAGCCCGCCTGTTCCAGGAGGAAATCTTCGGCCCGGTCCTCGCCGTTACCAAGAGCCGGGATTTCGAGCACGCTCTCCAGCTCGCCAACGATAGCGAGTACGGCCTCACCGGAGCCGCCTATTCGAAAAATCCCGACAAACTCCGCAAAGCCCGCGACCAGTTTTTCGTCGGCAACTTATACTTAAACCGGAAATGCACCGGAGCCATGGTCGGCGCCCACCCGTTCGGTGGATTCAACATGTCCGGCACCGACTCCAAAGCCGGCGGCCCGGACTACCTGCTCCAGTTCCTCCAAGCCAAATCCATAGCCGAAAAACTATAGAGTCCGCGACCATCGGGAGCCGTCGTCTATAATCGCAAAGTGAACCTTCAGCCCGTAACTCTCGAAGGCGCCCACGTCCGCCTGGAGCCTCTCTCGGAATCGCATCACGCTGGCCTATGCGCCGTCGGCCTCGATCCCGAGCTGTGGAAATGGATTCCCATCCAGGTCCTCGATCGCGACCAGATGATGCAGTTCATCCGCACCGAGCTCTCCGACCAGGAAAAAGGAACCTCCCTCCCCTTCGCCACCGTCGACCGAGCCTCGGGCCAGATAGTGGGCGCGACCCGCTTCATGAATATCGACGTGCCCCACAAGCGCGTCGAAATCGGCAGCACATGGATCGCCCGCCCGTGGCAGCGCACCGCCATCAATACCGAAGCAAAATACCTGATGATGCGCTACGCCTTCGAAACTTTGGGATGCAACCGCGTCGAACTGAAAACCGATTCGCTCAATTCGAAATCGCGCAACGCGATTTTGCGCATCGGCGCAAAGGAAGAAGGAATCCTGCGCCACCACATGGTCACCTGGAGCGGACGCCTGCGCGACACCGTCTACTTCAGCGTCCTCGCCCCCGAATGGCCCGCGGTAAAAGCCGGTCTCGAAGCCAAAATTATGGTCAAATAAGGCTTCTTTAGACCGTCAAAAGTGCGCACTTAAGGTCAATTAAGGGACAATAGCATCATGCCGAGCTTCCGCGTCGAGACTCCCCAGCGCTCCTACGACGCCATCGTCGAGCGCGGCGCGGTCGGCCGCATTCGGGAATTTCTGCCAAGCGGCAAGGTTTTTGTAGTCACCACCCAGGACGTTTGGGAGCTGCACCGTGGCTGCTTCGCGCAAATCCCTCATAACGTTATCTTTTTCCCCGGCGGCGAATCCCGAAAGCGCCTCTCTGAGGTGGAAAAGATGGCGGAACAGATGCTCGCCCAAGGTGCCGACCGGTCCAGCGTCATCGTGGCGTTTGGCGGCGGTATCGTCAACGATACAGGAGGTTTCCTGGCCGCGATTTTCATGCGCGGCGTGCCCGTCATTCAAGTTCCCACCACCTTGCTGGCGCAAGTCGATGCCGCGGTCGGCGGAAAAACGGGAGTGAACCTGGTTTCGGGGAAAAACCTGCTCGGCAGTTTCCATCAACCCCTTGCGGTCCTGATAGATCCCGATGTTTTGCGCACTCTGCCCGACAGGGAGTATCGCGCCGGGCTCTACGAGATCATCAAATGCGGGGTCATCCGGGACGCTAACTTGTTTCATTTGTTGGATTCGGAGATTGCGAGCGTGCTCGCCCAGGAACCCGCAACCGTGGAGCGCATCATCGCTGACGCCGTCCGCATCAAGGCCGAAGTGGTTTCGAATGATGAACGTGAAGGAGGCCTGCGCCGCATCCTCAATTTCGGCCATACCGTAGGCCACGCGCTCGAAGCGGAAACGCAGTATTCGCGATTTTTACATGGCGAAGCCGTAGCCTTCGGAATGCGCGTCGCGACCGTTTTGGCACAACGGGTTACCCACCTCAAAGAGGCTGCCGAGATCGACCGTGTGATTGTCAAGTACGGGCCGATTCCGCCGCTAAGTGGCATCTCCGCCATTGACTTAGCGAAGCGGCTGGTACAAGACAAGAAGACCATTCAGGGCAACGTGCATTTCGTTCTGCCGGTAAAAATCGGTGAAGTGACGGTGGTTTCTGGAGTCGACGAACGGCTGGTGCTGGAATCGATCGAGGCGGTTTTGGGTGGAGGATAAAGCTCGCTGGGTGCAGGGCATGTTCGGACGCATTGCCGGCCGATATGACCTGTTGAATCATCTGCTTTCATTCAATCTCGACAAGCGCTGGCGGGCGCGGACGGTCGAGCGGGTTTCCAACATGTTGAAGCCGGGAGCACGGGTGCTGGATCTGTGCTGCGGAACAGGCGATATTTTGCTGGCGCTCAAAGGACGCGGAGCCTGGATTTTGGGCAGCGATTTCTGCCATCCGATGCTGGTGGTGGCGCAGAAGAAAAGTCCCGGCTCGGACCTGGTGGAAGCCGACGCGCTGGATCTGCCTCTAAAACATGACTCGGTCGATCTGATCATTTGTGCGTTTGGATTTCGGAACCTGGCGAATTACGACGAGGGGCTCGACGAGTTTTTGCGGGTGTTGAAGCCGGGCGGGGCCGCGGCGATTCTCGAGTTTTCGCAGCCGACCAACCGGGTATTCGGCGCGCTGTACGGATTCTTCTCGACGCGGATGCTGCCGTGGATCGGAGGGATGGTTTCGGGGTCGCGCGAGGCGTACTCGTACCTGCCGGAATCGATCCGCAAGTGTCCCGGCGCCCAGGACCTGGCGTCACAAATGCGGCGGGCGGGGTTCACGCGCGTCGAATTTGAGCGGATGACCGGTGGCGCGGTGGCGCTTCATGTTGGTTACAAGTCCGGGATGCAAGTAGAGTAAGATGGCATGTCAGTGAAACCGGGGAAAAGCGAGCACCTCCGCGCCTCGGAGGTTCGGCAACAATTGGACCGCATCCTGTCCAATGCGGCGTTTTCGGGGGCCAACCGCCGCAGCCGGCTGCTTCGCTTTCTGGTGGAACAGACGCTCGAAGACAACGGGGAATCGCTGAAGGAATCGGTGATCGCCACGGAGGTTTTCGACCGGGCGCCGGGTTACGATCCACAAATCGATTCGGTGGTGCGCGTCGAAGTGGGACGATTGCGAACGCGCCTCGCCGAGTATTACGACAAGGCCGGCGTGGAAGAGCCGGTGCGCATCGAAATCCCTAAAGGCGGATACCGGCCGGTATTCGTGTTTCGCGAAGGAGTCGAGGAACCGCTGGCGCCTGCCCGGGTGGATTGGAAATGGATCGCAGTGGGCGTGGCGGCGATCGCCATAGTGGCCGGCCTGGCGGTCTGGCGAATCCGCTCCGCGCCTGCCTCTCCCGCCACCATCGCGGTACTGCCCTTTTTAAACCTGAGCGGCAACGCGGGCGATGAGTACCTGAGCGACGGCATCAGCGAGGAACTGACGCAGGCGCTGGCCGATTTTAGCGATCTGCGGGTGGTCTCCAGAACCTCGGCTTTTCAGTACAAGGGGAAGGGCGCCGATGTGCGCGAAATCGGCCGCAACCTGCGCGCGGGAGCGGTGCTCGAAGGCAGCGTGGTCCGGCGCGGGGGGCAGCTCCACGTGATTGCCCAGCTAATTCGCACGAGCGACGGATACCATCTCTGGTCGCACAATTACGAGGGCACGCTGGCGGAGTTTCCCGCGGTCGAAGCCGCCATTGCGCGGGCCACGCGCGATTCGCTGGTTCCCTCACCGGCGGCGGACGCGCTCAAAGACGTTGCGACGACGCGAAACCCGGAAGCGCACGATCTGTACATGCGCGCCGTGTACGAGTTCAACCAGCGCACCGAGGCTTCGACCAGGCAGGCCATCGACCTGGCACGGCAGGCGGCGGAGAAAGATCCTGCTTTCGCGCAACCTTTTGTCCTGATGGCGGCCGGCGAATCGCAGTTGACTACGCTCCAGGCGCAGGCGCCGCGAGCCGGAGCGGAGCGCGCCTGGGAGGACATCGCCAAGGCGCTGGCGCTCGATCCCGCGAACAGCGGCGCGCACGCACAGAAAGCGCTGCTGGCATACACCGATCATTGGGACTGGCCGCAGGCGGAGAAAGAGTTCCAGCTGGCGCTGGCCGGAGGTTCGCACGGGTCGGCCGAAAACCTCTACGGCTGGTGCCTGATTACGCGAGGGCGATTCGAGGAGGCGCGGCGGCGGTTGCAGATGGCCGCGGAGCTGGACCCTTTGTCGCTGGGCCCGCAACTGAATCAGATCGAGCTACTGATGGTGGAGCGGAAATATCCCGAAGCGAAGCGCAAAGTGGAGCAGATCCTGCGCACGGCCCCCGCCAATCCCGTCGCTCTGAGCCAAGCCGCGGCCATCGGGTTCTGGCAGCGCGATTGTGCGGGCGCTACGGCGGCAAGCCGGAAGCTGCTGGAGGCGTATCCACAGGCGCCGGGCCCTCGCCTGAGCGCGCTGGCCGCGGATTATGTCTGCGGCCACACGGACGAGGCGAGCGCGGCGACGCGAGAACTGTTTCGGCATCCGTCGGGTTATCTTTCCCCTTATTCCATGGCCGGCGCGGCCGCGATCGGAGGCAATGCCGACAGCACCATCGAGTATCTGCAACAGTCGGCCGAACTGCATGAGCCGAGGCTGATGATGCTGAAATGGGACCGGGTGTTCGAAGGGGTGAGGCAGGATCCACGGTTTATCGCGCTAGAGCGGAGGCTGGGATTGGTGGAGTGAGGGGGCGAGTCCCCGCCCTCACGGGACGGGGTTATAACGCCTGTAAGTGCGTCGGCACGCAAGAGTGCTCCACTACCGGGGCTGAGTGGATGAGGCGAGAAATTGGGGACAGCCCGCTCTGTCCACGCGGCGTCGAAGGGGAGCGGGTTTCGCCAAGCACTGACCGCGCCTTGGGACAGAGTAGGCAGTCCCCAATTTCCCAATTTCTCGCGCGAAAACAGTGTCGTGAACCGCTCCCTGCGGTCACGGCTCGGAAGAATACACAAGCGTGTGGAGGTGGTCTAGGGTATGGGTCAGGTCGTCTTCGGTGGCTCGGGGGTTGATGGTGCAGAGGCGCAGGACTGTGCGGCCCTTCAGCTTCGTCGAAGTGGCGAGCGCGAAGCCGCCGGCTAGCATGGCTTCGTGGAGTTTTTGGTAGTCGGCGGCGGGATGGTGGAAAGTCACGATTCCCATTTGCGCGGGGGTCACGATTTCCCAGCCGGGCATGGAGCGCAGTTTCGCTTCGGCGAATTCGGCCAGTTGGAAGCCCCGTTCCATGGCCGCGCGAAAGGCGTCCAGGCCGAAGTAGTGGACGGACATCCAGAGTTTCAAGGCGCGGAAGCTTCTGGTGAGCTGGATGCCGCAGTCGCAGGGATTTACTTCGGCGACGTTGCGATGGACGTCGGCCAGATACTCCGGCATGATGCGGTAGGCGGACTTGAGCAGCTCCGCGTCGCGGAGGAGGACGCAGCCGCACTCCATCGATTGGAAAAGCCATTTATGCGGATCGAGCGAGAGGGAGTCGGCACGCTCGATGCCGCGCAGCAGGGCGCGTCCGCGGCCTAAG
>JBEKOZ010000163.1:0-15498 GCA_049521275.1 Bryobacteraceae bacterium
ATCTCGGCGGCACAGGACTCGACTCCGGGCCCGAACTGAACGTCACGCGAGCGGGCGAGAGCCGAACTATTCCTGGAAGTGCTTCTTCACCGGGCTTTTTTCGCGCCCGCCTGGGCGGCCGCAACGTGCGTTTCGGTCCACGCGCGCTGGGCCCGTTTCTCGAGCTCGGCGATTATCGCCTGATCGTCTCCGGCGGACACGACATCGGATCGTTCACCGCACCGTTTACCGGTCCTTCGCCGCTCAATTGGACCAACCGCGACCGCATCGAAGCAGTTGACCGTACCCGCGAGCTGGTCCTCGAATGGCGCGGCGCGGCGGCAGACCGCTTGGTGATTGCCCTCGCGACCAACGTCGACCAGGACTCAACGGCGACCGGGACAGTGCTTTGCACGGCCCTGCCCGCCGCGGGCCGCCTGACCATTGCTCCGGAGCTGCTGGCCAATATGCCGTCATCTACCGGCGAGCGACGCATCGCCCCTTACAATCGCCTTTTCCTGGGAACGATGCCGGCGAAGCCCCTGCCCATCGAAACCTCCGGACTGGACGGCGGCGTGATCATCGGCCTGTACACGGCCGGACGCTTCGTGGACTATCGGTGAAGGCGCTATTGAATCGTGATCCGCGTACCTGCTTGGGTCGTATTTCCATTGAAGGTCGCCGTGACGGCATTATCGCCGGCGGTCGCAATCACCGGGACCTGAACGTTGAACTGATACAACCCCGGCGAGACCAATCCCGCGAACGACACCGTCGCCTTGTTTGTGCCGATCACAATCGTCGGAAACTCGGGCAAATTGCCGGCTTGCGTCGCCGATCCCTTGACCACGGGCGGCGAGACCGGCCCGAAGCCGTTCGCGTAGATCACTATCGTTTCGCCGGGCGCGGCGGGCGTACTCAATCCGGGATACAGGCTGGTTGGACCGACAATGCTCCCGCTCAGGTGCGTCGCCACGATGTACGGTCCGCCGTTAAACACGAAGAACGAGGTGGAATATTCCTGGACCGTCGCCGCGAATGACGCGCTCTGCTGTCCCTGATTGGTCACCACCACCTGCACCGGACCGGCCGCGAGATCCGGAGGCGTGAGGACATTGATTTGCACCGGGCTGATGTAATACACGAATGCCTTCTCGCCGTTGAAGCTGACGCTTGCCCCGTCCAGCGACGTCGGCATTTGATTGTCCACGAAATCCGAAGCTTGCCAGGGTCGTGTATCGGGCGCCAGGCCGGATCCCTTGATCTCCACCCAGGTATTGGGGGCAATCGTCAAGCCTTCTCCCTCCGCGTTCGCCACCTTGGTCACCTGCGGCCCTACCGAGAATCCGGAGAAAACGGAGTAAACGGCATCGCCGTAAGGCCAGTCGACCACCGCCAACTGCCCGCCGTAAGCCGGCTGAAACGCATTTGGCGTAACCTTCCAGTTCACCGAATACGTGTTTCCGACAACGTACGCGCTCCCCGCGCCGTCCAGTGCCAAACCGAACAGCATATCGTCGCGGCTGCCGCCGATGAAGGTGGAGTAAAGCAGGCTCGTGCCCGCAGGGTTGATCATCGCCAGAAAGCCGTCGCCGAAATTCACATAAGGCGGCGTAGGCCCGCCGTCGCCCGCCCAAACCGTTTGATACGCGCCGCTGGTGGTGGGGAAGTTCGCCGAGTCGGTAAAACCGGCGACGAATGCATCGCCCGCGCCGTCGATCGCGATCGCCATCCCGCCGTCGTTCGCTGCTCCTCCCAGATACGTCAAATAGGCAAGTTGCGAGCCAGCGGGATTCAGCTTGCCCACAATGGCATCCCCGAAGCGGTACTCGACATTAAACGGAAGAGTCTGGTATCCGGCGTAAGTGGGTTGAGGCGCCCCACTCGTTGTCGGAAGGTTGTTGGTGCTGCTCCAGCCGGTAAAATACAGCGCTCCGGTAGAGTCCACAGCAATCGAAGTGATACATTCGTCGCCCTGACCCCCGAAAAATGTGGAATATTCGAGCGCCGTCGCGGTGGCATTCAGCTTGGTTATAAATCCGTCACCCGTGACGAAATAGGGTGTCTGCTGGTCATATCCGCCCCAGCCTCGCTGCAAGGCGCCTGGGGTTGTCGGGAAGTCGTCCGACATGGTGTATCCGGCGACGTAAATATTCTTCGATGAATCGAGAGCAATCGATGTGGCGGCATCGTCGTCGTCTCCACCGACCAGAGTCGATAACAGGAGCTTCGACCCGGTCGGGTCGAGCTCGGCGACAAACGCATCGCCCGGATCCATAAAAGGACCCCCGCAGCACGGCTCGATCGGCTCTCCGCCGGCGCCCCGCAGCGATCCTTGATAGGCGCCCTGAGTCGTCGGGAATCCCGGAGAAGCGGTCGCGCCCGCCACATACGCATCCCCCGCGCTGTCGACCGTAATCGCCATAACCATATCGTCCTGCGTGCCGCCCAGATAGGTGGAGTAGATCAATGCGTTGCCCGAAGGATTCAGCTTGGTAACGAATCCATCGCCGGTGTGATACCAGTTCTGACCTGCCGATCCGCCATAATGCGGCTGCAAGGGCGTGGCACCGGCGACCGGAAAATCCCGCGAGGTCGTGTAACCCCCGATGTACGCGTTTCCCGTCGCGTCCACGGCGATTGCCAACGCGACATCGTCACCCGATCCGCCGAGATAGGTCAGATAGACCAGCGCCCCCGATGGGTTGAACTTGGCGACGAACCCATCTCCCAACGTATCCGTCCCTTGAGGTGCGTGGGTCGGCTGGAATGCGGAAAGGACCGGAAGATTCGTCGAAGTGGTTTCCCCACACATGTAAACGTTCCCCGAGAGGTCCACTGCGACTCCCCGCGCCATCTCATTGCCGCTGCCTCCGAGATAGGTCGAGTACGCGAGCGTAGGATCGATGATCAGGTCGCGGTTTCGATCGTAGGCGCCGGTCTCAAATCGGACTGTCCTACGGCCGGCAAGGACGAATCTGCCTTCCACCCGGCGCCGCGCTCCGTCGATCTCCTGATACACGTCCGGATGCTTCCAGCGAATCTCGCCGGCGCTGGTTGAAACCACCAGATCGCCATTCTCATCGATCGCGAGGCGCCGCTGGCCGGTCAGCTCCATCTTGATCAAGCCGGGGTCGGCGTGGGCCTTGACCACGAAGTCGTACTCCAGCGTGTGGCCATTCCCGTGAAACACCAGATCGATGCCCGGATAAGCATCGCGGCACCGGACCCCTTCCCAGGCTTCGATATTCGTCCGCCAGCTTCCCTTGTCGCCGACAAAGTAGTTCGTCTTTCCGGGCAGCTGGCTGAGCGGCTCCAGATGATTACTGGAGTCGGCGCCGGACAAACGGGTGCGGACATTCGCTTTTTTCTGGTCCGCCGGGTTGGTCCATTCCAAAAGACTACCGGCGGACGAAACGGTCAAAACAAAGCCTGGGCCGCGAGCACGGTACTGCCCGCCCTTGGTGGATGATTCAAAGCGGAGCGGCAGCTTGTCGCTGATTTGCGGAATCCTCCCCGTCTTCGAAGCGAGGTAAGGCGGAAGGCCGGCGATTGCCAAAATAGGCAGAAAAAACAGCAAGCCAAGACGCTTCATCACAATCTCCGTTTAGCCAAACTTTTTGCAAGTACGCAACTCCTAATGGTTATCACAAAGCGCCGGGCCGTTGCGGCGCGGCACGCCCGGAGTTACGATGTCGCGATGGAACCGGACAAGGACCCTCCACTACGCTTCAAACACCTGCCTCCCGAGAAGTGTTGGACTCCCGCGCATTCGTGCATCAAATGCCCGCCGATTGACTGGAAAGCACCTGTTCATAAGGCGGATAGATCGCTCGATGCGGCTAGTCAACTTCCCTGGCGATTGTCAGCCATTGCCCTGAAGCGGTTCAACGTGGATCAGTGCCGACGTCGGTAGCGATCGGATCGCAGTATGGCAGTTGGGGGGCGGGAAGCGTGTTCTTGTGTGCGCTAAGGTGCTGCCAGTCAGGCGCTTGTGTCCGCCCGATCCTAAACCTTTAGGTCCAGCATAAAGCTGGCGAGGCGTCGGCCGGCGAACGGAACTGCCAAAACATCTTGGCGGAAGCCCTTTGAGAAGCAACGCATCCAAAGAACTTACCGGCGTTCAACAGGCATGTCAGAAACAGATGGTTTTGGCGCATCGATTAGGCCTGGTAGTGGGCATTATCGGCCGCTTGAACTTTAGCGTCGTATCGCGAGAACATCAAGCGAAATCGCCAGCGAATATGTCCAGAAGCAGCGAAAATGAGGAGTGGCAGGAGAGTCACGTGATGAACGATATCAACCGTCGCGACTGGATGATCTGGACCGGCGCGCTGGCAGCAGCCAGTGCGGCTTCCGGACAGAAAGCCGCCGAACCGAACTGGTGCAACCGGCCGATGCGGTGGGCGCAATTGGCCTTCGTCGAAGACGACCCGGGCCAGTACGACTCCGGCTTCTGGCTCGACTACTTCAAGCGAATTCACGCCGACGCAGTGTGCCTGAGTGCCGGCGGATGCGTCGCCTTTTATCCCACCAAGGTCCCCCTGCACTACCGCAGCAAGTTTCTGGGCGACAACGATACGTTCGGCGACATGCTCGCGAGCTGCCGCAAGCTCGGCCTGAACGTCATCGCGCGCGTCGACCCCCATGCCGCGCATCAGGACGTTTACGACGCTCATCCCGACTGGATCGCGGTCCAGGCCGACGGCAAGCCTCGCCGCCACTGGGCGATGCCGGAATTGTGGGTGACTTGCGCGCTCGGTCCTTACAATTTCGAATTCATGACCAGCGTCATCCGGGAGATTATGACGACGTACAAGCCGGATGGCATTTTCGCCAACCGCTGGAGCGGGTCGGGGATGTGCTACTGCGAGCACTGCCGGCATAATTTCAAGGAGTTCAGCGGCCTGGATCTGCCAGCTCCCACGGGCGCGGCAGAAGAGGTCCGCAGCAAGTTTGCCGCCTGGCAAGAGCAGCGCCTGTTCGAGCTATATTCTCTCTGGGACTCCGAGATCCGGAACCAGAATCCGCAGGCCGCCTTCTTTCCCAACGGCTTCGACCAGATTCGCGACCGCGTCGCGGTCCCCATCCTTTTCGCCGACCGCCAAGCCCGCTTCGGAAACGTAATGCCGTGGCAGAACGGCAAATCGGCGAAGGACGCCCGCTCCACGTTCGGCTCCAAACCGATCGTCGGCTTGTTCAGCGTCGGACTTGAAGCCCCGTACCGCTGGAAAGATTCGGTGCAGAACCCGGCGGAGATCCGAGTGTGGGCCGTGGAAGGCATCGCGCAGGGCTTCCGGCCCTGGGTAATCAAGTTTAACGCCAAGCCACTCGACCATCGCTGGTTTAAGCCGGTGGTGGACCTCTATGTCTGGCACTGGAAGAACGAAAAGTACCTGCGCAACGCGCGGCCACTGGCTCGTGTAGCCCTCGTATATGGACCGCGCGCCGCTCAGGACCACGCCTCCGGCTTCTATCACGCGCTGGTGGAGGCGCGCATCCCATTCGAAACGATCGTGGACTACAATTTCGATCCCGCGCGCTTGCAGCCGTTCCAGGTTTTGGCCCTGGCGAATGTCGTCAACCTCTCCGATGCACAGTGCGCGCAGTTGCGGGCGTTTGTGGAACGCGGCGGCGGGTTGGTCGCGACCCACGAAACTTCACTCTGCGACGAGCGAGGGCGCCAACGCCAGGATTTCGGTTTGGCCAGTCTTTTCGGCGCCTCCTTCGCAGGCAACATAATCCAGCGCCAGCAGAACGCGTATTTAAATATCGAAGACCACACGCATCCCCTGCTGGCGGGGTTGGAGGATGCGGGCCGGATGATTCACGGCGTGATGCGGGTGGAGATCAAGACTCCCGCCGGCTTGCGCGCGCCGCTGATGACCGTGCCCACGTATCCGGACCTGCCCATGGAGGAGGTTTACGTGCGCCAAAAGAAGACGGACATTCCTGGCGTGCTGGTCCGCTCAGTGGGGGCAGGCCGCGTGGTGTATTTCCCCTGGGACATCGACCGCACGTTCTGGGAAGTCATGAGCCAGGACCACGGGATGGTGCTGGGGAACGCCGTCCGCTGGGTTGCCAACGAAGAACAGCCCTTGAGCGTGCAGGGCCCCGGCGTGATCGACGTCTCACTGTGGCAACAGGAATCCTCGATGACGGCTCACCTTGTCAACATTTCGAACCCGATGATGATGAGAGGACCGTTTCGTGAAGTGCTGCCTGTTGGCCAGCAGAGGGCACGGGTGAAGCTACCGGAAGGCACGAAGGCACGCAGCGTCCGATTCTTGGTTAGCGAGGCCAAGGCGCGGTGGCGCCAAGCCGGTTCATGGGTCGAAACCACCACGCCACCGATCGCACTCCACGAAGTGATCGCGATCGACGTTTGACCGAGATGAGGTTGCCCCCTTGTCCAGTGCACCACGACCGGCGGATTTTCTCCATCCACGACTCGCACAACCGGTAAGTCGCTCGCATGTTCCTTGAGGTAATCGGGATCTGTCGCCAGGTCCTCATTCTGATCCGGAACGACGTACACACGGTATTCCCAGGCGCGTGCACGTTCAATCGAACCCCCTTCGGCGTCGCTGACGGCGCGGCCCGAGCCCGCCGGCGACGTGAGGAAGATCATTGTTTCCGCCAGCGGCTGTCCCTCCGCGTCCACAATTTTCCCTCTGATCGTAATAGGCTTCCCCAGCGTTATCTTCAGCGGTCCCACCGGTTGGCTATCCACGTCGAAGCCCTTCCGCAATACCTCCTTGTCCCCAAGCCGGCGGTGAGAAGAACGCATCAGAACGACGGCAAGCGCCATCTGTGCGAAAGAAAAAAGAAGAAAGTAGCGGTTAGGCCGCGCTCTAGTGGCCTGTCGCAGAGATAACGTTAGTGTTTGATAAGCAATTTTCGCTCCGGCCCGCGTGGACATTTTTCCGGTAACTCGCACAGAATCAGTTTTTGCGTGTTAAACTCGCCAAAATCGGCGCGTCGGAAATCGCGTTTAAACGCGTTCCAGGGGCCAGGAAACGGAAATCGCGAAAAGACACATTCCACTGGACCAGGGTTGTAGGCTGCGCCATAAAGTCGCGCTAGCGGTTGGAGGAATCGCCCCGTGCCAAGTGCAGGCTGTATGCATGACGCCGAACGCCGGGTCGCGTTGCGGATTCCCTTCCAAACCACTACAGGCTGCGGTTCACGCCAACGCAGCTCTCTTACGGGTGGCTGCGCGAACGGGATCCCCTTGAAGGTGGCGCCTCCCGATGGCTCGAAGCTGCCTTGTACGGATCCGGCAGTCACGCTAACCACCGGCGGTGCCCCGCCGGTCGCCGTCAACGCACGGCAGGTGAAAGCCACAAGAGAAATGGTGCGCAAGCCTGGAACAAATGCAGCGATTTTCTTGCTCAACATTCTTTTCCTTGTGGCGGACACTTTACGTCAGGAATTGTTCGCGTTATTCTCCCGTCATTGGTCAGGTCGGATTTGGTTTCCTGCCCCGCGGTCTGACGCGTAAGGGCGATTTTCTGTGCTCCTACATGCACACCTCTAAGGGACGGAAAATCGATCGTCTGCTGCTGGGTCCCAGATCCGTCGCGGAGCTCGTCGCGCCAACCGCCTGAAATTCCTCTTCCCTGGACGAAAACCGCTCTGAGTGCATTTGACCAGGCCGTTTGATCAAGGGCTTCTTGTATTTCTTTTTGAGGCTCTCGACTATATGTCAGAGCGTATCTCGGGCGCAATACTGTCGGCGGAAAACGACCGCCGAAGGGACGTCAACGAGGCGCCAGTTTTGGAGATTTAAAGGAGCCAGGAATGACACCGTTGAAGATGAATAATCCCAATCGCACATCGATTGGCCTGATAAAAACGAATCCACAAGACGCCCAGCAGCACTCGATCGAGCAGAATGGGCGTGTCACCCGGCCGCGACGGGCCAGTTCCGCGTAGTCTCGAATCTTTTTCTCCCGCACCAATCCTTCAAACCGGATGGCCAGCGCCATCAGCCGGGCTATCCGGGGAATCGCGTAGCCAACCGTGGATTTGCGATTCGATGATTTGATCGCTCGAAGGTCAAAGGCGTATGTGACTTCTTGGGGCCCGCTCATATTGCGATCTCCTGAGCCATCACTACGTTAAACCGGATAGAAATTTGGCGGGCATTCCCGTCGTAGCCTACCCGCTCAACTACTGCTCGTATCGCCTCGACCCGCTGAACACTATTCATCAGTTCCCGCTCTGCGGGATCAAAGGCTCCGGGGCTCTCTTCCCTGATTCGTCCGAGGACCGATTCTTCGATGGCCCGAGCGGGGAGCGATTTCGCGGGACACACCGCCCAGCCCTTGCGCTGAGCGTTCAGGCAGACATAGTTAAGGATACTTGTGATCCCCCTTTCCGGATTACGAGTACACCATTCGCGCCGCGCAGGATTCGCAAAAGAGCAATCCGTTCAGCAGTGCATGGTGTTTGTTCCGCGCCCTGCCGCACGCAACAGTTGTACGGTGCGCAATCAGATTCTGGGCCCGCTCCCAAGTGCCGGACGCCAGAATGGCAGTGTGTTCCCCAGGGTACGGTTTTCCGTGGTGCTGGATCGAACCCGTATATAAGATGTTAGTCAGCAGCCACCGAAGGGAGCCGAACCGAAGCGGTCGCCCGCGCGCTTCGCGACGGATTGCTCCCGTAACCCCCTACACGAACGTGCGGCTGTCCGGAACGCGCGGATCGGGTTAGCCTGCTGAAGACGGATCACTCAAAGGGGGAACAATTTGTGGCTCGTAGGAACAGCATTCCGATTTTCTGCCTCTTGGCGGCTTCGACAGCCGGTTTCACCGCTGCGCAACCGCGAGTGCCCAAGGGCATCTACAGCAACTTTATTATTGAACCAACCATCAGTTCGGCGCAGATCGCGGCGTACCCCGGCACGAAGCTAAAGGACCTGCCTCCATATCCCAATCCTGCCATTACGCCTGATCCTACCGATGCGGTGCTGGTCAGCTACTTCACCACCCTGCTGAACAATCCCGCGATTTCCGGGCTCGCACCGCAGATCGGATGGAAGACGCTCAACTCCGCCAAGGATGTGTATCCCTGGAACGCGCTCGACGATGTCTTTACCGCGGTCGATCAATGGAACAAAGCTCACCGTTTCCTGCCGCCGAAAACTATCCAGATCATCCTCAACGCCGGCTTTAGCTCGCCGCCTTATGTCTTTTCCGATATTGATACCAGCGTGTGCGGAGTGGGCGCCAGCCCCTGCCCGCAAGCCGGCTCCTGCGACGGGCTCTTCATGAGTCCTCTCTTTCCGGTTGCGAAGATCTGTGGATACACCACGCTTTTCTACGAAGTCGAGGCCGGCGCGCCCAACCAAAAGGTGCTCCCGATGCCATGGAACGAGGTCTATAAGACCGACTTTGGGACGTTCCTCACCGCGCTCAATCAACACCTTCAGACTGAACCGTCGAGTTCGGCTTTCAACTCCATCGCCATGTCGGGACCCACTGCATCCTCGACGGAAATGATCCTGCCCACCAACGGCGATCAGACCTTTCCGGTCGGCGGTGTGAGCAACAACGGACTCATATCATTGTCCTCACCACCGCTGCCCGCGTTCCCTCCGGGTGAGACCGCAGCTCCGGGAATCACGGCGGACGAGGCATGGGACGCTCTGGTGGTCAACTTTTACGGCAGTGGATCGGGCTACGAATATACCGACAAGCCGTTCATCGACGAGTGGAACAATGCGATCAGTCTGTATAGCTCCATCTTCAATGACATCACGCTGATGCTGACCACCACCACCGACGCGCTGCCCGCTTTTGTGGCCGCGCCTTCCAGTGCATTGATCCCGGCGCCCGGTTTTTCGTCCGACTGCGGGCTCACGACTCCGGACCACGAACAGCAATGCTCCGCCGTCACCCAGGTCATCTCCTATTTTGTCAATCCGACCGTCGGCGGGAGCAATGCGAAAGCGGTTTTCGAGGCTGGGATGACTGCGGCGCGGGATGGCCTCGACCTGGGAACCAACGCGGTGAAGTGGCTGGCGGACGTAACCGCTTCGGGAAACAATCCTCTTCCGGGCACGCCCTACTCCATGTCCCGGATTTATGGAGGCGTGCAATTCTCCCACAGCTTCAGTTCCTCGGCTTTAAACCCAAACGGCAATACGGACGGATACGGCGACATGGAAGCAGAGGGTTGCCCGACCTTCCCCACCACGATCTGCCCCAATCTCACACCGGCTCAAGGGTTCTTCAACGTGATGCAGGACAGTTATCTGGTCGGCACGCACGCGGGACCGCTGTTTGGCGCGTCGAACAGCGTCACCTATGGCAATTGGGTGTATAAAAACGCTCCCATGAATTTTCTGCAGATCTATGACAACGATGTGATCTATGCCTCCGGCCTGACGGGATGCTCGATGCAACAGATGACCGGCACCCCCGCGTCGCCAGCCAACCCCGTGGCGGTCCCACCGGATGTCAGCACCTGCATCGTGGCGCCGTTCAGCTCCACGTGGCTGAGTGTGTTGACGACCCAGGCAGAGATGGATCTCGCGAGTCTGAGTCTCTTCCTCATTGCGGAGCCGCCGCTGCCATAAGCAGGTAGCAGCCAGATGCACGAGAAGCAGGCGCGTGGCTTTCATCGCCACCAGCGTCCCTGGAATGACGGCGGCCAGCACTCCCAACGAGGCCGCCTTCAGAAGTTGTCGTCGATCCGGCATCTGGGTTTCCTCCATTGGCACAGCGGCCAATTATTTCAGCCGCCCGCTGCTCAAAGCGCCGAGCAAAATGTCCATGCCACCGCCATCGAAGGCGGTCCATAAAGACTGACGCCGCTTGCTATTGGTTACGTCGTACCTCGGGTACAGCCTCGTATCGCTACCAATACGTGAGTGGGGCTGAGCGTGGAGCGGCGGACCGATATTCTCTCCTTAGGCGCGGTGCCGCAAAATCGTAGCCGAAGCGCCGGTGTTCCAACCAACCGACCCAATCGCGGCGCCTTGTAGCGGGCCCGTTTGCTGGTGGGAACGCTCGAGATCGGCCAAATCGCCCAGGAAGGGAAACCGCTTCTCACCAATGAGGTCATCAACGATCCACTGATAAGCGACAGGGCTTGGGCGAAACGCGAGGGAATTGTCGCCCTGGCGGGTTATCCCCTCGTCGTCGAGGGCCGAGTCGTGGGAGTGATGGCCATGTTTGCGCGGAGGGCGCTAACACCACCTACTCTTGACACGCTAGCATCCGTCGCGGATGCCATCGCGCAGGGTATCGAACGCAAGCAGGCGGAACAAGATCTGGAGCAATCCTTCGCGCAACTGCGGGCCCTCGCCGGACGCTTACAGCGCATCCGGGAAGAGGAAAGGACGAGGGTGGCGCGCGAGATTCATGATGAACTAGGCCAGGCTTTGACCGCTATCAAGATCGACTTGAGCTTGCTCGGCCTCTCGCGAGGCCAGGGCCAACAGTTTGCGCCCATTATGAAGGAAGTGGACGAGACGATTGAGTTGGTGCGCAAAATCTCCACTGAGCTGAGGCCAGGCATCCTCGACGCGGTGGGTCTGGTGGCCGCGATCGAATGGGGCGCCGGCGAATTTGAATCGCGCCACGTAATAAAGTGCCGATTGAACTTGCCCAAGGATGAGATGGTCATCGACCCGGAACGTGCTACCGCGCTGTTTCGCATCTTTCAGGAGACCCTGACCAATGTGGTGCGGCACGCGGAGGCGACGGAAGTGAACGTGAGACTGGCACGGGAGAACGCCGTGCTGATCCTGGAAATTCACGATAACGGCAAAGGGATCGGTGAAGATCAAGTTTCGGCGGACCGCTCGCTTGGGATCCTGGGAATGCGCGAGCGGGCTTTGTTGCTAGGAGGTGAGCTCTCGATCCGCGGTGCTCCGGGCGAGGGCACCACCGTGCAAGTGCGGCTTCCTCAGACCCATTCCAGGCAGGCAGGGGAGGTCATGTGATCAGGATTCTTATTGCAGATCTCTCGGCGGCGGCCGGCCCCCAACGGTTTCTCACAAGTTTCTCGCTTGGCCGCACCGGGTCCAACCTCACGGACTTGTACGGTGATGGTCCAGCCGCGCCGGGCGGCATACTTCATGGGGAGCAGGTTGTATGATCAGGGTGCTCCTTGCCGACGATCATGCCATTGTGCGCGGGGGTGTGAAGGAGATTCTGGTTCGTCGCCTTGAGAGCGTGGAATGCGGTGAGGCCGAGAATGCTGAACAGGTTCTTGCCCAAGTCCGGACGCATCCCTGGGATTTGCTGATCTTGGACATCACGATGCCGGGGCGAAGCGGCCTCGACATTCTCGCGGATCTCAAGCTGCTGCGGCCCGAACTTCCTATCCTGGTCCTGAGCATGCTCCCGGAAGACCAGTTTGGCAAACCGACGCTCAAAGCGGGCGCGTGGGGTTATCTAAAGAAGGAGTCCGCACCCGAAGAATTGATTCAGGCAGTACACAGGGTACTTGCGGGTGGCCGGTATGTGAGCCCGACACTTGCAGAGAAATTTGCGCGCGACTTACAGGGAAACGCGGAGCGGCCCCTCCACGAAACGTTGTCCCCGAGAGAATTCGAGATTCTGGTGATGATCGGCTCCGGGAAAGCAATGGGCCAGATTGCGGAGGAACTCCATTTGAGCGGAACGACTGTAAGCACTCACCGCGCGCGCATCCTGGAAAAGATGAATATGAGCACGACGGCGGAGCTAATACGTTACGCGCTTCGCAGCCATCTAGTCGATTGACAACACTCCCTCTGCGCGTCGAATGTGCCTGGATCGACAAGCCGTCGTGAGAATTCTACAAGCGAATCAATTTTCCTCGATACTGGCGTATCGCCCAAAGGCCCGATAATTGGTCGAAGCACTGCTCCAGCTATCGAATGATCCGAAGAATGATTCCGGCCCCTCCAGAACGGTGTGCGGCATTCTCAGGGGGAAGCATCCATGTCGAATCGAGACGGTTTCGCGACTGGTTGGGGGACGGCGGAATCGGGTTAATGCGGAGTGGGCTCTTGTACGGACAGGAGTCCCATGACTCACTCTTTCGAGGGCGAAAGGCAACTTCGATTAGGGCAAGATTTGGGTAGATCGGAAGTGTTGCACCGCTTATTCGGTTTCGATTGCCGGGTGAAATGCGTCGAAGCGATCATTCCCGATCTGAATGGCGATATTAACTAGAAGCTTTATGATTCGAATCCTACCCGAGGAGCCAAGTTTATCCGCTACGAGTTCTCTCATTCGTCTGCTTGACAGCCGACAACGCCGCGCCCCTTAAAGTGGCCAATACCTGCGAGCAACGCCGCTCTCCGGACGCGCGCACCGCCGGTCGCACTCGTCTAGAACGGCGACGCCGCTGCCCGAGGGGGCAACTTTCTCACCCTCTCGGCTGAGGGCTGCAACTTCGGTTAACGGCCAGAACCCCTTTCTCGCTTCATCTCGGCAATCGAGGAACCAAACTACGAGCTTCGTCTGGGGACCCGGAAATTCGCGGCCCTTCGTAGTTAACAATGCGCCGGATCGGCGTTAAACAGCAGCGCGACCAGATAGGAGTCGCCCTTGGAAAAATCCATGCGCGTCTGAATCTCCGTGCTTAGCGCCGCCCCAAAGGCGCGGTTCGTATCGGGGAAGGATTGCTCCAGCGATTTCGCGATCGACTCGAAGTCCGCATCGGCTTCAGGCGGCCCTTGACGGTGAATCCGCGGTTGGCGCGATCGGTGAGCATATCGCGATTCGCGGCCAGCAGTTTCGGCCCCATCATGGCCGGGACGTAAAACATAGGCCGGATGTATTGATCCATCCCGGTGAAGCGCTTGGGCGCGATGCCGACGATAGTGAAGTCCACACCGTTCAGCCGGAGCCGGCGGCCGACGGCGCCCGGATCCGCCGCAAATTCGTTCTTCCACGCATCGTCGCTCAGCACCACCACAGCATCGCGGCCCGGCGCTTGCGCTTCTTCGGGAGTGAAGCCGCGGCCGACGCGAGGCTCGACGCCGAGAACTTGAAAAAAGTTGCCGCTGACAAGGAGCCGACTTCGAGCTGCGGTTGAGTAGCCGGATTACCAGAGCTTCAAACAATACTGGCGCTCGCCCCACGGTCGATAGGATCACCTCCTTGGGCTCCTGTGGGTGGTCCTCGGATTCAATCTCCTGGTGATCCTGTGGGGCGCCCTGGTGCGCGCCTCCAGGTCCGGTGAAGGGTGCGGCAATCACTGGCCTCTATGCAACGGTACTGTGGTTCCCCACGCCGCGCAAATCGCTACGATCATTGAGTTCACACATCGCGTCAGCACTGGATTGGCGTTCCTCGGCGTCGTCGGGGTGGCGATCTGGGCATGGCGCGCTCGACTCAGCCGACCCACCGTCAGGATGGCGATCGCGTCTCTCATTCTGATCGTGACGGAGGCGCTACTCGGCGCGGGGCTGGTGCTGTTTAAATATGCCGGATCCGATTCGTCGCCGGGGCGCGCGGTTTATCCTTTCGGCGCATCTCATCAATACCCAACTGCTGATTGGAGCAGTCGCTCTTGCGGCCTGGTACGGCTCCGGCCATAGCTCGATCAACTGGCGCGCCTTGAATGTTAGGCCCCTCGCGTTCGCCCTTGTGGTGTTGCTTGCCGTGTCCGTCACTGGAGCAATCACGGCTCTCGGCGATACACTTTATCCGGTAAACTCACTGCGCGGGGTTCGCGGCAGACCTCGCCGGGAACGCGCCGATGTTATTGCGATTACGGATCTGGCATCCCGTAATTGCCATTGGGGCGGCGCTTTACATAACGACCATTGCTGTGAAGCTCGGAGGAAAGCTTGTGGCCTTATTAGTGCTCGCGCAGATCGCCGCGGGCTTACTCAATGTCAGCCTGCTCGCTCCGATCTGGATGCAGTTGCTGCATCTGCTTTTGGCCGATTTACTGTGGATTGCATTGGCCCTATTGACAGCGTCTACGCTCGTCGAGCAGCCCACACTCAGCACCGGGCTTCATTCCAACGTCATCCCGAGATAGTCTTTACGCGGCCAGGCTCGATGGCGACTCTCGCCCAGCATCCCTCGTGGGAATCACGGTCACGTACCGCGGCCTGCTCGCACACGTCGCGCAGGTGAACGACGATTCCTTCGGCAAAGTCCGTACCAGGCTATCGAGCGCGGATCGGGCCGACCTAAGCCCCGCTTCCTTCCTGGGACCATCGGGCCACAGTTCCATCGCGTGAATCCTGCAATGTTCCACCGCCAGCCATCCGCTATACATGCCTGCTCCCTTCGTAACTGCCGATGCTTTCCGGCACGAAGCGGGTCTCCGCCCTCTTCGCAGCGATGCGCCAACTCGGTGACAGGCGATTGCCGCCGGAATAGTACCTCTCGTCTTCTTACCTAATGGTGGAACTGGTTCCGCATCTGCTCGTCCCGCACCCGCCCGCGATCTATAGCAGAACCGAAGAAACGCTGACCCCGCGGGGCCGTCTTGGATATTTAGACAGCGTTGCCTTGGCCGATCGCACACTGGGCCGGTTGCGGCAACGCCTGGAGC
>JBEKOZ010000164.1:0-8650 GCA_049521275.1 Bryobacteraceae bacterium
ATCAAGTGGCCCAAGGATTTTCCAGCCCTGATTTTCCCGGTAAAAATGATTCACGAACATCAGCAGGAGATTCTGAATCAGCGGGTGCTGACCACAGACCAGTGGGGCGACTACCTGATTTACCTGAACCCTCTACAAAAGGTCTACGTGGATGGCCGTAGTGATTTCTACGGACCGGAGGTCGGCAACGAGTATCTGCGGTTAACGGGCGGCCAGTGGGATTGGGAACAAATCATGAAAAAGAATGGATTTACAAGCGTGCTTCTGCCAACGGAGCTGCCGCTCGGCCAGCTTTTGAAGCGTGATCCGGAGTGGAGGGTGGAGCAGGATAGTGGTAAGACGATTCTCTTAGTCCGTCAACCACTCCTAGTACCCCTTACGGGTAATTTACCCCGGGAACCAAGGTTCTAGGGAGTAGAGGCTTCAGGCATCCTGAGGCTAATGAAAACTACCGACGCGGCCGAACTAGTAATGGGAGCAAACGGATGAAGTCGGCGAACACGGGTTCTGGGAAAACGGGGTCTGGCCACAAGGGGCGGGCGCCGGTAAGGATTCCCCAGATTCCGATGGAATGGATGGACCCGATGAGCTGGCGGTTGCCATCGGGAAAGGCATTGGCGGAATTTGCTTTGCAGGCGGGTTTTTTGGCGCCTTTGATGATGAGGGCGCCGCGTTTGCCGAAGAAGAAAATAGCGGTACCGGCCGCGAATCCGGCGGTTTTGGAAAAGCGCGTGAAGGAGGCGCCGGAACTTTCCGGCACCTTTCGAGCGGGCTCGTATCGAGAAAGATAATGACGACGCAAGTAGGGATCGCGGTGGTGGTGGGGCTGGCGGCGACGGTGGATGACCTCGCCAGGCGGCAGATCGCGAACTGGATTCCAGCGGCGGCGCTGGCCGGCGGTTTCGGTTGGCAGATCGGACAGGCCGGGTGGGCTGGAGCGCTGCACGCGCTGGCCGGCGCGGCGGCCGGGTTCGCTGTGTTTTTGATTTTTTACCTGTTGGGCGGCATGGGCGGCGGCGATGTGAAATTGATGGCGGGTTTTGGCGCACTGCTGGGGACCGGGCGGCTACTCGAAGCCGCGCTGTGGACGGCGGGCGTCGGCGGAGTGGTGGCTGCGGGAGCGGTGGGATGGCAGTGGTTGGGGCGGCGCTTGGGATCCGGGAAGCGGATGGAGACGGCCGCGGAAAAAGGACGGGGGGATTCGATCCCCTACGCGCCGGCGATTGCACTCGGCGTGTGGCTCTCTCTAGTGCCGAAAGGCTGAGGAGCAAAGTTTCAAGTAGCGGGCAGAGGAGATTATTTTTATGGATCGCAGGTTTCTCACAGTATTGGGCGTCAGCCTGGTGTTCGCGCTGGTGGTTTCGAGCGTGTTCTACCAGATGACTGCACGCTCCGGCAGCGTCAGGAAGGCCGAGGCGGCGGACCAGAAGGACGTCGTGGTGGCCACGCGGCCGCTGGGGGTGGGCTGGATGATCAAGCCGGCCGATATGAAAATCGCCAAGGTGCCGTTAGAAGCGTTTCCGAAGGGAGCGTTCAGCAAGGTCGAGGATGTGCTGGATCGCCCGGTGATTTCCAACATCCTGCTGGACGAACCGATTCTCGAAGGGCGGCTGGCGGCAAAGGGCAGCGGCCTGGGTCTTGCGCCAACGATTCCCGTGGGGATGCGCGCGGTCACGGTGCGCGTCAACGACGTTGCCGGGGTTGCGGGATTCGTACTACCGGGGATGAAGGTGGATGTTCTCGTAACCGGCCATCCTCCGAACGGCGACGGCACGGAGACCTCCACCGCGCTCCAGAATATGCTGGTGCTCTCGGCCGGCACGCAGATGACGCCGGATTCGCGGGGCTCGCCTACGCCGGCTGCCACGGTGACGTTGCTGGTGGACCCGGAGCAGGCGGAAACACTGACGCTTGCCAATAGTGAAGGCCGCATCCAACTGGTGCTGCGCAATTCGAGCGATCAGACCATCGAGAAAACCACCGGCCGGTTCGTCTCGGAACTGTATGGAGCGCCGCGGAAGCCGGTGGCGCCGGCGAAATCGGATGCGCCGGCTCCTCGCCCGAGGCCGAGGCCGGTTGAGGTTTCTACCTACACACCGCCTCCGCCGCCGATTGCTCCGCCGCCTCCGCCTCCACCGGACCAGATCATCGTGATCCGGGGAAATGCACGAACCGTAGAAGTACTGCCAGCGCACAACTAGGGGATTTAGAATCATGACCAGCTTTTTCAATCACATTCTTTTATCAAGCGCGACACTTGCGCTGGCAGCGAGCCTGGGCTTCGCGCAGACCGCCGAGGATCTTCGCCTGACTGTCGGCAAGAGCATCGTGATCGACTATCCGTCCGATATCCGCCAGATTGCGACCAGCAATCCCGACATTCTGGATGTCAGCACGGTGACTACCCGCGAGATTCTGCTGCACGGCAAAGGGCTGGGCGCGGCGACGCTGATTGTCTGGAGCAAGTCTGGCGCGCGGACCTTCTATAACTGCACGGTGGATCTGAATGTGGAGCCGCTGCGGCGCATGCTGAAGGATACCTTCCCCAACTCCGATATCACGGTCCGCAACTCTCGCGACATGTTGTCGTTGAACGGTTCGGTGAGGACGCTCGAGGAAAAAGACCGGGCCGGGGCGGTGGCGCAAGGCTTCGCCAGGACGGTGGTCAATAATCTCGGCGTCAATGTCGGGGTTGCGGAGAAGCAGATTCTGCTGCGCGTGAAGTTCGCCGAGCTCGACCGCACGAAAGAGCAACAATTCGGCATCAATTTGCTGGGCGCGCCGGGAGGCACGATTACCTCGGCGTCAACGGGACAGTTTTCGACGGGGTCGCTCACCGGATCGGTGCAGTCTTCGGGCCCCAGCACCGCAAGCTACACGATTGCCAATGCGTTGAGCATCTTCGCCTTCGATCCACGCCTGAACATAGGCGCGTTCGTCCAGGCTCTCGAAACGCAATCGATCCTGCAAACGCTGGCCGAGCCGAACCTGGTGACTACCAGCGGCAAGGAAGCTTCGTTTCTGGTGGGCGGCGAATTCCCGGTGCCGGTGGTGCAGGGCGGCAGCGGAGCGGGCTCAGTGACGGTGCAGTTCAA
Organism: Bryobacteraceae bacterium; assembly: GCA_049521275.1. Taxonomy (GTDB): domain Bacteria; phylum Acidobacteriota; class Terriglobia; order Bryobacterales; family Bryobacteraceae; genus Palsa-187. The sequence continues at coordinate 3,096 of JBEKOZ010000164.1, forward strand.
GGAGTTTGGAATCCGCTTGAAGTTCCTTCCGGTGCTGACCATTAACAAGACCATCAAGATGCATCTGATGCAGGAAGTCTCCACCCTCGATCCGGCGGACGGCGTGGCGCTCAACGGCTTCACGATTCCGGCGATTTCGACACGGCGCGCGGAGACGGATGTCGAATTGGGCGAAGGCCAGAGCTTCGTGGTCGCCGGCCTGGTGAGCAACACGGAGAGCGACACCTTCTCGAAGATTCCGATCCTGGGCAGCCTGCCGATCATCGGCTATCTGTTCAAATCCAAAGACGAGAAGAAAGGGCGCAACGATCTGGTGGTATTAGTGACGCCGGAAGTGACGGAGCCGCTGGGCCCCAACGATCCCAAGCCGCAGGTGTACATGCCGAAGGACTTCCTGGTCCGCCTGGATCCCAAGGACATGCCGCAGCCGAAGAACAAGAAGAAACAGCAGCAGCCGTAGTTCGGGAGCGAGCGGGAGGAAGGACCAGCCAGATGATTGCACGCGTCCATCACGAAGCGGAGATCGCCGCCCTGCTGATCGCGCCGGACCGTGCTCTGACCCAACAGTTTCTAGCGACCTTGCCGCAGACCCGCGCGTTTCAGATCCTGGCCGATTTGAAGAGCTATCCGCCGCAGCAGACGCTCGAGATGCGCATCAAGCAACTCAAGCCAAATATCGTTCTGCTGGATCTGGCGAGTAATCTGGAGGCCGCGGTGGAAGTGGTCAGGGTCATCGCCGCGATGAGTCCGCCGGTGCACGTGGTGGGCCTGCACACGCACAACGATTCGACGGCGATCCTGCAATCTCTCCGCGCGGGCGCGAGCGAGTTCCTGTACGCGCCGTTCGAGCTGGCCACGCAACGCGAGGCCATCGCCCGGCTGCGGCGCCTGGTGCAGCCGGAAGCGCCCAGCCAGACCGAAGCGGGGCACGTCGTCGCCTTTTCCAGCACGAAGCCCGGCTCCGGCGCGTCCACGCTCGCCACGCAGGCGGCATTTTCACTGCAACGGCTGACCGGGAAACGCATTCTGCTGGCCGATTTCGACCTCACCGGCGGCACCATCGGATTCTATCTGAAGCTGAGCCACAACTACTCGCTGGTCGACGCCCTGCAGCACTCCGAGCACATGGACCTGGCGCTCTGGAATTCGCTCACCGTGAACTATGGCGGCGTGGACATTCTGCCGGCTCCCGCCGCGCCTTATGCGGAACCTCTCGACGGGCCCAGACTGCGCGTCCTGATCGAACATGCGCGCAATCTTTACGACTGGGTGATCCTCGATCTGCCGGCGATTTTCAATCGGACCAGCCTGATGGCAATTTCCGAATGCGAGCGGTGTTATCTGGTCTCCACCTCGGAATTGCCGAGTCTCCATTTGACGCGGAAGGCGTTGACGATGCTCGATCAGCTGGGGTTTCCCAAGGACCGCTTCCAGGTTCTGGTGAACCGGGTCGATAAGCGGGACGACATCGGCACGGCGGACATGGAGAAGCTGTTTGGCTGTCCGATCCACGCCAAGCTTCCGAACGACTATTTTTCACTGCACCGCGTGGTCACGCTGGGGCAGCCGCTGGGCTCCGATGGGGAGCTAGGCAAGGCGATCGAGCAGGTTGCCGCTCGGGTGTGCGCCACCTTCGCACCATTGAAGAAGCCCGCGCAGCCGGCGCGTGAGATGAGGCCGGCACTTTCTCAAGCATGAAGGTTTAACGGATTCTTATGTTTTCAACGCTCGATAACGGCAACAAGAATACCCAGCAGGTCTCCTGGGAACAGCGGCTGATGAAGAACGCGGGGAAGCCCAAGGGAACCCTCAAGCCCGAGTATCAGGAGCTGAAGTTTACCCTGCACCGCAAGCTGGTCGACAAGATCAACCTCGAAGCGCTGGCCACGATCGACAACCAGCGGGTGCGCGCCGAAGTGCGGCAGGCGGTCATCTCGCTGATCGACTCGGAGCCGACGCTGCTCAGCTCCCTTGAAAAACAGCAGATCAGCGACGAAGTGCTCGATGAAGTTTTTGGCCTTGGGCCGCTCGAGCCGCTGCTACAGGATCCGGGTATTTCGGACATCCTGGTCAACACTTATAAACAGGTTTACATCGAGCGCCGCGGGCTGCTCGAACTGACCAACGTATCCTTCCGCGACGATCAGCACCTGCTGCGCATCATCGACAAAATTGTCAGCCAGGTGGGCCGCCGCATCGATGAATCGACGCCGATGGTCGACGCGCGCCTGATGGACGGATCGCGCGTGAACGCGATTATTCCGCCGCTGGCGGTCGACGGGCCGATCCTTTCCATCCGCCGTTTCTCGCAGGACAAACTGATGCCGCCCGATCTGGTGGACCGGAAGGCCATGACGCCGGGAATGATGGAACTGCTCGAAGCGTGCGTAAAAGCCAAGATGAACATCATCATCGCGGGCGGAACGGGCGCGGGAAAAACGACGCTGCTGAACGCTCTGTCGGCCTTCATCAATCCGAAAGAGCGCATCGTCACCATTGAAGACGCGGCCGAATTGCAGTTAAAGCAGCCGCACGTGGTGCGGCTCGAAACGCGTCCCCCGAATATGGAAGGCAACGGCGCGGTCCGGCAGCGCGAACTGCTGGTGAACAGCCTGCGTATGCGTCCCGATCGCATCGTGGTCGGCGAAGTCCGCGGTGAGGAAGCGCTCGATATGTTGCAGGCCATGAACACGGGCCATGACGGGTCGCTCACCACGGTCCACGCCAACACCCCGCGCGACGCGGTGTCGAGACTCGAAGTCATGGTGTCGCTCGCCAATGCCAATATGCAGCTCATTTCCATTCGCCAGCAGATCGCCGCCGCGGTACACGTGCTGGTGCAGGCCTCGCGTCTAAGCGATGGTTCGCGCCGCGTGGTTTCGCTCACCGAGGTGACCGGAATGGAAGGGGAAGTGGTCACGCTGCAGGATCTGTTCGTGTTCGAGAAGCGCGGTCTAGATCCGGACGGCAAAGTGGTAGGCCGTTTCGCGGCTACCGGTATTCGTCCGAAGTTTTACGAAAAGCTGTTGAGCGCCGGAATCCGTCTGCGGCCGGACCTGTTCGATGAAGTGCTGGAAGTCTGACGTGGAGTTTGGAGGGATGGGCAAATGAGCTTCGTCGTTGTGATCATCGGGATCTGGGCCGCGGCCATGCTGGCGTGGTTCATGATCTCCAAATACGTGAAGTCAAGCGATCTGGACCGGATCAAAAACCGCCTCTCCGGGACCAACAAATCCAAGAAGAAGAAGCGCGGAAAAGCCGGCGAAGCCAGCGTCATGCAGCAGGAAGACGCGACCAAGAACCGCGTGGCGCAGAAAATCGTCGACCGTTTTCAGCTCGGGCCGAAGGTCGGCGTTTTTCTCGAACAAGCGGGAATGAAATGGGCGCCGGCGCGGCTGGTGCACACCTGCATTCTGTGTTTTGCTGCCGCCTTCATCCTGGGTTGGATGCTGACGTCCTCTCTACTCTTGGCGACTGGCGTGGCGGCCGTTGCTTCCGGCGCACCGGTCCTGTGGATTTGGCGCAAGCGGAAGGCGAGGCTGCACCGGTTTGAAGAGCTGTTTCCCGATGCGCTGGAGTTCGTTTCGCGGTCCATGCGCGCCGGACACGCGTTCTCGGTATCGCTCGAAATGATTCATCGCGAATTTCAAGAGCCGATCGCCGGCGAATTCCGGCGCACCTTCGAGGAGCATAATCTTGGTTTGCCGATCGAGATCGCGCTCCAGAAGCTGGCCAAGCGCGTCCCTTCGCTCGATGTTCACTTTTTCGTTTCCGCGGTGCTGCTGCAAAAGCGTACCGGTGGCAACCTGGCCGAAATTCTGGACAAGCTCGCTTACGTAATTCGCGAGCGTTTCAAACTGCGTGGGCGCATTCGCGCCGTCAGCGCTCACGGACGCATGACGGCCGCGGCGCTGAGCGCGATTCCGGCGGCGGTGGCGGTCCTCATGTTCTACACCAACCCGGACTACGTCAAGTTTTTCTTCAAGGACGATACCGGCAACATCATGCTGGGCGCCGCCGTGTTCTTGCAGCTGGTCGGCTACCTGATCATGAAAAAAATCGTCAACATCGAGGTCTAACTTCATGCCTTTACTCATTACACTCCTGATTTTCATCGCGGTGGTCGCGGTGGTGACCCTGGTGGGCACGAAAATGTACGTCCGCCCCAAGGAGGCGATGGAGCGCGTCGCCGGCGGGATCGATCCGGCGGACCACATGCCCGCCCACCCCAGTCTGGCGATTTACGAGCTGATCAAGCGGCTCGGCAATTTCATCCCGCAGTCCCCCAAGGACGTAACGGTGATGCAGCGCCGTCTGATCCGCGCCGGCGTTCGCAACGAAAACGCATTGAAATATTTGTACGGCGCCAAGGCATTTTGTGGAGTCGCGATCCCTGCGCTGATCGCCTTGCTGGTGGTTCCCAGCTCCGCCGAAACGAGCAATAAGGTCATGTTCATCCTGGCCGCCGGCGCGGTCGGATTCTTCGGACCCAACGAATATGTGCGCCGCCTGGCGGCCAAGCGCCAGAAGCAAATCTCCCGCGGCCTCGCCAACGCGCTCGACCTGCTGGTGGTTTGCGTCGAGAGCGGCCTCGGCCTCGATCAAGCCATCCTCCAGGTGTCCAAGGAACTGGAACACGCCCATGCGGAAATCAGCGAAGAGTTCGGATTCGTCAATCTGGAGCTGAAGGCCGGCAAACGGCGCGTGGATGCGTTGCGCAACCTGGCCGAACGGTCGGGCGTCGACGATCTCAAGAAACTGGTAGCCGTGCTGATTCAGGCCGACCGCTTCGGCACGGGCGTGGCGCAGAGCCTGCGCGCCCACTCGGATTTTATGCGCGTCCAAGCCCGCCAGATCGCCGAAGAGAAGGCCGCGAAACTGGGCGTCAAGCTCATCTTTCCCATCTTTTTTTGCATTCTGCCGTCGCTGTTCGTGGTGACGGTGGGCCCGGTTGCGGTGAAGATCATGCGGGAACTGGTACCGATGATGAATAGCATCTAGTACTGGACTAAAGGTTAGGACTAAAGTAGCCGAATTTACTCTTGTCAGGAAAGGAGAAGGACACAATGGACAGTGGCATGGTTCGAATCGTTTGTGCCGTACTGGCGATCGCGTTTCTCGGGATCATCGTCTTACGCCGCAAAAAGAACGTTGACGAGTAAGCAAGTCTCAATGGGGGAGGGCGCGTCGTGGCCGTCCGAATGGCGCCTTCCCCTGAGCTCCGGCCGGCAATAGCGGGAGCAAAACAGCGGGAGCAAACCACGGGCGGCGTAGTTGTGAGTATTCAAGAGATTCAATAAATGGAGTTTTCGTATGTTTCGTAAGCATTGGATTTTGGCGATCGTGAGCGCAGCAGTCATGGCGGCCTCGATTCAGGCAGCAACCTTCGGAACGGTCGTGCCCATTGGTGGCGAGGCCGTCGATATCGCACTCGATCCGACGCGCGGCGTCCTTTATATCGCCGACTTTACCGCCAACCGGATCGATGTGATGTCGCTCTCCAACAACACCATTCAGACGTCGATCAACGTGCCGAATCAGCCGAGTTCGGTATC
>JBEKOZ010000165.1:0-8648 GCA_049521275.1 Bryobacteraceae bacterium
GAAATATGGGCCTCGCGTTCCGCATAATGATCGACTGGATGACTGGTCTTGGGCCGATCGAAAGACTCACCGCCGAATGACACTATTGCGGTCAGTCTCGATATGCGGCCAATGTGAAGCCCGTACGTAACGGTGGGGGGCGGGGCCCACTTTGGGCAGGTTGGATATTGTCTGGGTGGTCGGCAACTCGGAAGTAACCGGAAAGAGACTCCACGGATTGGTAATCGGAAGTCGGCTTGTGACCGGCGATCCCGCACTTTTGACGAGAACGCCCAAACCGGTGAAATGGCTCCCTGGGGCGCTGTCGCTGTTGTTTCGGCGACTGAAGCTGCCGAAGGGCGCAAGGGCTTACAATCCTTTAGGCCCTCGCGCTGCTCGCACCTGCTGGCCAGCGGCGTTCCACTGCCGGCGGTGTCCGCACGGCTGGGTCGCACGACCCAGGAAATTTACTCGCACATGATCCACGGGCAAGATGATCTGGTGGCTCGGAAGTGGGAGGAGTTAATCAACCGGCGGGTGGGGAGCAGCAGAAGGGCGTGTGCAGTGAAGTTGTGCGCGACCGAGTGGCGGCGAAGAGGCTTTGCGCTCATGTGGATTAGCGGACCTTAGGCGTTTCAGGCGAGTAATCATCCAAACCTGTCGAGTAACGGATCGCACCCTGCGCAAAAAGCACGCGAATCGCGCCAGCTCCCTGGACTGCTGTAGCGTTTTCAATTTCATCCGATATTAGGGTAACCATGCGTGTTGCCATGAACCATTCTCTTGCTGCCAGCAGGAAAGAACCGCTCGCGGAACTGACTGGCCGCATCCGGCAGGCTTTCCTGGACGCGGGACTGCCCGAACCTGCCATCCGTTTTACTCTCGCGGGCGAAGGGCGGGTCGAAGGCCATTCGCCCATCGACAGGGTCCTGAAACGCCATCCGGAAATGAAGCGATTCGAAACCTTCATCGCGCCGATACCGGGAAGCTCGGAGTCGCGCCGGCTTACCAATGCGGCGAGCGGTGAGCCCGCCGAATACTCCACGCTCCTGGCAATCGCGGCCGGCGTACCGCGATCCTATCCTATTAGTCTAGTGGTCCTGCATTTCCATGCGCCCGCGTTTGGCGAAAGGTTGATCGGGCTTCCCAAATTCGGGCATTCGTTGCCCGGGGTGATGGTGACCGACAATCGGTGGGTAAGCGGGCGTCATCGTGCTCTCTCGGTATACACCGTGGTGGAAGTGGAAGGAGACAAGAAGCTTCCGCCGAATCCGGAGTCCGTCGATGCCGTGATCAAAGCCTGCGGAAAGGTAAGGCGAACCGACCAGGTGCATATCCTGGCGTCCGATGGTCGAACCATCGTAGGTTCCATCCCACCCGCGAATCTGGAGGCGGTGAACGCCATTGTCGCCGCTTACCGCGCGCGTATAAAAGAGGTTGTGGAACTTGCCGGCCTACCGCACGATTTGCCCCCAGCGGCGGAAACCCGGCTTCAGAATGCCGGAGTCATCGCCGGTCCGCGCAAACCCGCGCTCGAAACCGCGTTCAAGCCGATGGGGTATGGTTGCCGTGGCGGATCGGGCGAGTTTCACTTGACTCGGCGGACCTCGGGAAATCTGACGATAGAGCTATACCTGGACGTCGGCACATGGAGTCATACAGTCTCAGCGATCTTCCTAGTCCAGGGCGCCGGATTTAAGGCATCGCTCGGAATTCCGGTGGCTCCCCGCGACGCCGCATTCGGGCAATACCCCATTGGCGACGCCTCCCAGTGGCAGAGAATCGTCGAGAATCTGGCCGCGATGGTTCGTGAACTCGATCGAAGTTTCGTTCCGGAAATCGAGCAAGCGGCCGGGCCCACCCCCGCGTGGTATCAGCCAACCTCGTAGGCAACCTCGTCGCCCGTGGATGGCCGCTCGCCGCGCACCTTCGATCCGATTCTTAGCGGGTTCCAGCCTGACCAACCCAGACTGTAAAAATGACAGTTACGCCGTTGGGTCTGAAAGATCGTTAACGGAGCCCGATCATCCCAGGAGGGTTCATCGATACCCTCTCCAACTTGGCCGTGGCAAGGATATTTCCGCCGCGCTATTTTCCCAAGAATCGCTGGCCGATCGCCTTGCGGAAGGCTTCGTCCCCCGTCTGCAGCCGCGTTGCATAGGTCGCTCTTGCGTCCGCCCCGGCGACATAGGGGAGCTGATCCTTTCCGTCTGTCGCTGCTTCAAAAACGACCTCGGCAATCTGCTCAGGGATCGAGTAGGTATCCATCTGCTTAGGATCGGTGACGGCAGCCATCACTTTGTTTGCCAATACGTCATAGGCCGGGTGTCGACCTTATCAAAAGAACGGGTAAAAAAATCAGTTTTCATGCCCCCCCGGCGATGCGGTCTTCATACCGATCCCGACCTGGTTCAATTCGAACACCGTTTCACGGGATCAGTCCCGTTGGTTCGCTACCATACTTCCTCCAACCGGACATCGGGCCCGCGAATAGCTTAATCCCAACGTCCAGCGTTCATTCTCTCGTGCAGGGTCGAGAGAAGTTACTATTGGTGGATGTGTTTTTCTATCGGAACTTGGAGGGGGATCCCCAGCCAACTTGTCGTTGCGATTACGCTGGTTCTTGCTTTCCCCGCCGCATCGCTTGCCCAGATCAGGGTTTTGATGTCCGGTGGCTTCTCAGCCGCGTATCGCGAACTTCTGCCCCAGTTCGAGAACACCACCGGCATTACGGTCACCACCGCGACGGGAGCGTCGCAGGGTGATGGACCCAACACCATCAGGGCGCAGCTTCGCCGAGGTGTGCCAGCTGACATGGTTATTATGTCCAGGGAAGGGCTCGCGGAACTGCTGGCGGAAGACAGAATCGCCATCGGTTCCGACGTCGATCTCGGCCGAGTCCCGTTGGGCGTCGGCGTGCGCGCCGGAACGTCCCGCCCGAATATCGGCACTGTGGACGCCTTCAAACAAACACTGCTTCGCGCGAAATCCATCGGCATTCAGAGCAGCAGTGCGATTTATCTGAGAACCAAAGTATTTCCCCAACTCGGCATCGCCAGCGCGCTGGAAGCGAAGCTCTCGAACGCAGGGGCGCCCAGTGTAGCCGCCGGAGAAGCGGAGATGATCGTTCTGCCAGTCAGCGAAATCTTGCCCTACCCGGGCGTCGATTTCGTCGGCACGATTCCCGCCGAGCTTCAGTTCGTCCAGGTGTTCGCGGCCGCTGTGATAAGAGGTGCGAAGGACCCGGAAGCAGCCCAAAGGCTCATCGCTTTCCTCGCATCGGACAAGGCAACTCCTGCGATCGAAAAAACGGGGATGAAGCGGACGCAAGTGCGCTAAGTTACCGGTCGCGAAGGCAAGAGCGAAGCCCTTCCCCGGCGAAGTACGGCGGAACGCTCCCGCGAAACGGCGTTCGAGAAGAATGACCACTTCCTGCAACGGGACAGGACTTCGGGACAGTGATTGAAAACCAGATGCCTTCGAGCACACCGTCATCCGGCCAGAATCCGTGAGCGAGCGTTCCTCAATCTGGTTGGCTCGGGTTCCTTCACAGTGACTATCCCAGCCCGGAACGTATTTCGACCCAGTTGTGTTATCGCGTCAGCACGTGCTTCCACAAGACACCATCAGGCTGAATTGCATCGGCAAGACTGAGGCACTGCTACAGGCTGCGACGATATGCCGTTATTCCTGTCTCAACGCCACCATCGGATCGATCCCGGCCGCCCGTCGAGCGGGCACGTAACCGGCGAGCACGGCAGTTGCCACAATAACCAATATGGACGCTGCGATCGCTGAAGGATCCCAAGGCGCAAGTCCGTAGAGCTGGCTAGAAATCAATCTGCCCAGGACCAGCGCAGTTGTCAAACCGATCACCATCCCAATCGCCGCGATGCTCAGTGCCTCTCGGAGCACCATCCAAATGACGTAACTCCTTGAGGCGCCGAGAGCCATCCGAATTCCGAGTTCACTGGTTCGTTTGCTGACTGAATACGACATGACGCCGTATAGGCCGATGGCAGCCATGAACAACGCAACAAGTCCAAAAAACGACGCGAGCTGGGCGACCAGCCGCTCCGTGATCAGGCGCCGGTCGATTTGTTCATTGAGCGTGCGAAGGCTCAAGATGGGCAAATTCGGATCTATCTGGCGAATTGACTGGCGAACCGTTGTGCCGAGATTCGCAACGTCTACTGCGCAATTCAACAGGAACGTCACTGATTGCACTGTACCGATGGGATGTAAGATGCTTGGATAGAACCTTGCTCTTGGCCGCTCGTTCGGTCTGTGCTCTCTAGTGTCAGGTACGACGCCGATAATCTCGTAGGTTTCACGGGTGGTCGGATATTCGTCCCTTATGTGTCTGCCGATTGCTTGGGAATCGGGGTAGTACGCGCGGACGAATGACTCGTTGACGACACACAGCTGCGCACTGCGCGCCGCATCGTCGGCATTGATTTCGCGTCCCTGAAGCAACGGTATTCCCAAGGTTTTGAAATAATCTGGTCCCACCTCGGTCCACCTTGCGTGCAATTGGTCCGGATCCTTGACGGGAGAACCCTCGATTGAGAGCTGATCACCCGCATCGCCGGCGAACAAGCCGTTGTCGGAGAAGCTAACGCCGCGAACTCCGGGGATCTTTTTCAATCCTTCCCGCACTTTCGCATACAGCGCCTTGGTGTTCTCCCCCTGATAGCCCGCCGCGCTCGGATCGATGCGGACCATCAACAAATGGCTGCGGTCGAAGCCCAGGTTCTGGGTGATCAGGTTATAGACGCTCCGCACGAAAAGCGCAGCGCCCACGAGTAATAGGACTGACAATGCGACTTGAACGATTGTCAGGATCCTGCCGGTTTGAACGCGCCCCCGGCCGCCAATCGATCCGCGCGCATTCGCGGCCAGCGTTCGGCCGACATCCAGACGCGTCGCGCGAAGCGCGGGTGCCAGCCCGCAGATAATACCGGTTCCTAACGAAACTAACGCAGTAAAGAGAAAAATCGGGTAATCGCGAGGAATTTCCAGGCTGAGGTTCGTAAATCCTCCCGAGACAATTGCCAACAACACTCGCGTGCCTGCCGCGGCGAGAATCATCCCTAAAACACCGCCGAGTGCGGCGACGACAACACTCTCCGTCAGCAACTGGCGGATCAATCGTCCGCGAGCCGCGCCCAACGCCAGGCGAACGCCGATCTCACGCTGCCGCCCGCTGGCCCTGGCCAACATCAGATTCGCAATGTTGGCGCAGGCGATGAGAAGCACCACGCCCACCATAGCCATCAGAAGCACGAGAGGATCGGAGAACTGGCCGCGAACGGCGCTTGCGCCGCGAGCACCCGGGCGCAGCACAATCTTTTGATCAAGCATGTCACGGCGTTCCTTTTCGGTTGGGACCGCCGGGGCCGACGCCCGCAGCGCTTGTTGAAAGGCGACATTGACTCCGGCTTCCGCCGTTTTCGTTGAGCAGCCCGGAGCCAGCCGCCCCATCACTTGCAGCCAAAGAGTGTCCCGGGGAGTGAGATAATGCCGGCCCGGAAGAACCTGCTCCTGCATCGTGATCGGTAACCAGAAATCAGTGTCGTATCCGACCAGTACTCCGCGAAAGCCAGGCGGGGCGACCCCGATAATCTGAAAGATACTCTGCCCGACACGAAACGTGCTTCCTACAACACCGGGTTCTCCACCAAGCGCACGCTGCCAGAAGTCATGGGAAACTACCGCGACAGGGTTTGCTCCCTGGACCTTGTCTTCGTCCGGAGTAAAGACGCGGCCCATTATCGGTTGGACGCCGAGGACGGCAAAAAACTCCCCCGACACAAGCTGTGTTTGAGCCTTCACCGGCTGCGCGGAACCGGACCCGGGAACGATATCGAGATCGCTCACTTCATTTTGAGCCGCGAACATTCCGGAAAACACTCTGTTGTTCGCGCGAAGCTCCTGGAACTCCGGATAGGACATCCGTTCTCGCACACCACGTTCCCTCGTATCCACGGAGACTCCACGATCGGAAGGATCGGTGAGCAGGACCAATTGCTCCGGATGCTCTACGGGAAGCATTTGCAGCATCACCGCATCGATCAGGCTGAAAATGGCTGTGTTTGCACCGATTCCGAGCGCCAGAGTCAGCACCGCAATCGAGGTGAACCCCGGACTCCTTCGAAGTACCCGAATCGCATAGCGAATGTCCTGAACCGCCGTTTCTGCGTTGGCTCCCACGCGGACCTCCCTGACTTTCTCTTTCACTTGTTCCGGGCCTCCAAACTCGACGCGCGCTTGGCGCCGCGCTTCCTCACGCGACAGACCGCGTGCCATGTAACGTTGAACCAGAACCTCGAAGTAAGCTTGGACCTCGGCGTCCAGTTCTTCTTCCAGCTTGCCGCGATGCAACAAGTGCTTAAACAAACTGACCATGCGAGACGTCCAAGCCACGGCTCTAAGAATCCTCCGCCAGCACCTGGTTCATTGCCGTAAATACTTTCCGCCAGTTACGCTTTTCCTTGGCCAATTGCGCGCGGCCGGATCGTGTCAACGTATATGCCTTGACGCGGCGCCCGCTCTCAAGTTCTGTCCACACTCCTTCGATCCAGCCCTTCTCTGCCAGTCTGTGGAGAGCTGGAAAGAGTGATCCCGGCCCGACCAGAAAGACTCCTCCCGTGACCTGCTCAATGCGGTCAGCAATACCGACGCCATGCAAGGCCCGCAGCTCGACTGAGCGGAGAATGAGGAGATCGAGCGTTCCCGGTAAGAGGTCGGCATGCTGGGCCATGATCAACATCATATCGATCTCCGATATCGACTGTCAACAGAGATATGAACAAACTCGCGGCGCTGGTTCCGCATGCTGAAGCTCCCCAAGGGCAAGCTTGCACTCCCTTAGGCACTCGCACTGCTCGCACCTGCTGGCCAGCGGCGTCCCACCGCCTGCCGCGTACCGCAAGCTTGAGCATGGGTCGATGCTGCGGACCGAGGAAATCTATAGTCAAACGATGTCTGGGCAAGATCACGCGAGCCACCCTGCACGAGATGCTCGGGACGCCGGGCAACCAGAAGTGGATAGAATCAAGAACCGCTATGAATCCCTCGGGCGCCGCCAAGCTCATTGCCGCAATCCTGCTTTCTCTCATACCGACGGCGGCACAGGACCGGGCGGATCGCGTGCTCCTAGAGGCCGAACAAGCGAGGGAAACCGGTGCGCCCACTCTGCTCGCGGCGGTGGCGCACGGAGATGTGCACTCCCAAGTGCTGGCGGTCCGCGCCCTAGGCCGTCTCGAAAATCCTTCCTATCGCGACGCCATCATTCCGCTTCTAGCCTCCTCTGATCCGCAGGTGCGGCGCGCCGCCGCCGGCGCCTTTGCGCAGATGCGAGCACCCTTCGCGTGGGCCACAGTGCTCAAGGCAGAACGCGACCCGTCCGTCCGCGCTGCAATTTTCGAAGCAGTCGGCCGTGCAAGACCCGCAGCCGACGATGCCGAATCACTGCTGGCAGGCGGGCTCAAGGATGCCGATTCCGATGCGCGCGCCGGCGCTGGCCGTGGACTGGAGTCGCTCTTCCGTCTGAATTCCAAGCCGCCCCGCCGGCCGGCCGCCGCAACGCTCGCCGCGCTCCACGACGCCTTCGCAGCCAATCGCATGGCAAAAGGCGAAGAAATCCGCGAGCTGATCCTACTGACGATGCGCGCCGCACGCGATCACGACTCCGCCACTCTGGCGAGTGCGCTCGCTGATCCTAGCCCCCAGGTCCGTCAACTGGCGGTGATCGACACCCGGACGTGGGTACAGGATTCGTCGCCCGCTGTTCGCTACGAAGCCCTTCGAGCCGCGCCCTCCTGTGATCGCGCAGCGGTTGCGGTGGGCGACGCCAGCGGGCATGTCGCCCTAGCGGCGGTGGATCTCCTCGGTAGCCTGAAATGCGACGCCGCCCTGCTGATGCCGCTGGTCTCGAGTGAACGCTCGTGGCGCATTCGGGCGCATGCGCTTGTTGCTCTGGCCGCCGTCGATCCCGCGAGGGCCCGCGACCGGATTACGGCCATGGCGGCGGACCCAACATGGCAGGTACGCACCTACGTAGCGAAAGCGGCGCGCATGGTGAACGACTCTACCGTGCTCCGCACGCTTGCGCGCGACGAAAACCCGAATGTCGCCATCGCGGCAATGACCACTCCTGGCGACGCAGCGCGGGCGCTCGGCAGCGAACACTCCGGGTTGATCTGCGCCGGCGCCGAACGGCTGAAAAACGCCGCAGGCCTCAAGGATAGCTTGCCCCAGCTTGTCGCGGCCTTCAACAAGCTGACCACCGACGGTGCCATGACCGTGCGCGATCCGCGCGTGGCCGTGCTGACGCGAATCGGCGAAATCGATGACCGAAGCACCGATAATCTGTTGCGCGAGGCGCTGCACGATCGCGATCCCGCCATCGCGGCGCTGGCCGCACGGATCCTCACCACTCGCTTGGGAACGACCGTCGCGCCGCAGGCGATCCGGCTCCCGGTTCCCACTGTCCCGCCAGCCGAATATATCACCGGCCTGGCCGGCGCGACAGCGCGCATTACTATGCACGGGCTCGGCACGATCACTGTCAATCTGCTGATCGACGAAGCCCCGGTCACTGTCGCCGTGTTCGCCAAACTGGCTGAGGCGGGCCAATACGACGGTCTCACCTTCCATCGCATCGT
>JBEKOZ010000166.1:0-8597 GCA_049521275.1 Bryobacteraceae bacterium
TCCCTGGGTCATAGTAAAGACCACCGCCGACGCGCAAGACGGTCTGCCATCCAGGCTGCTGCCGCAATTGCCACGCGACCCCCAGGCGGGGAGCGAAGTTCGCATACTGCGGCCTCCACAAGGGAGTCCCCGCCACGCCCACCGTCACATTGCTCGTGGCGTAATCTCCCAGCAACGGAACTAAATTTCCATTATTCGGGTCGAGGTCGTGCGGCACGGAGTTATAGTCCCAGCGCAGGCCGTAAGTCACCGTGATCCGTGAGGAAGGCCGCCATGTGTCCTGGGTATAAAACGAAAGGTTCGTGATCTCTGTCCGCGCCCGTGCGGGAGTGGTGCTGTGAAACGCATCCAGCTGGTTGCTCACCAAAGCTGTGACGCCGTTGAATTGAAAGAATTGGTCGCCACCCGCCGTCACCAGTGGTAGTAACTTCCGGTAATCGACTCCGAACTTCAGCTGATGAGCGCCAATCACATAGTTGGTGCCATCGACCGCATTGATCTGCCGCTGTTCCGAAGTTCCGATATTCCCACCGAACAGATCCCCCGTCGAATCGCCCAGCGTGATGAAAGAGTAATTACTGGCCGGAGATGTCCCAGGCAGCAAAAGATCGTTGGCAGGGACCATGGCCCCGCCAAAAGTATCCATCGTAAAATGCTGCGCATTCGCGTTGTCACTCGCATTCATCCGGAACTCAGTAGTAAGCGCCGCATTGAAAATGTAAGTGAGACCCGCCGTCAAAGACTTGTCACTCAACCGTGAGACATTACTGTCGGCCAGACTAGCCGTGCCACTGTTCGACCGGCTTGTTTTACCGGACGGAGAATAGGTGAAGGTACCAAACACTCTAAGTCTGGGTGAGAAATTCTGGTCCACTTTAATCAGGGTGGAATCCGTACTCAGCGGATTGGAGTACCCCGCGGAAAACTGCGCCTGGTCGCTCCCGAGATCCGGGCCGTTCGGGATGGGAAATGCATTGAGGAACGGCTGTGCTACCAGCGGAGCTGCCTCGCGAGCGCCCAGCGACGGTACCGCGGATACCGCGAACTGCGGCTGCACCACACGTTGCCCCTCATAGGACACAAAGAAGAACGTCTTGTCCCGCACCACCGGACCTCCCAACACGCCGCCAAAGTCATTCGATCGCAGCGGTGGCTTGCGCTGTCCCGCCTGGTTGACAAACCAGTCCGCGGCGTCCAGCTTGTCATTGCGAAAGTAATCGAAAACCGCGCCGTGAAAGGCGTTCGTACCTGAACGCGTCGCCAGTAGGACCTGCGCGCCCGGAGTCCGCCCGTACTCCGGAGCATAAGAACTAGTCAGGATGCGAAATTCCTGGAGCGCGTCCACGGATACCATGCTATTCGTGCCGCCCGCGGCATTGTAGCCGGCATTATTCCCACCGGCGGACTGATAACCCGTCACGGTACTCACTGCGCTCACTCCATCGATACCGAAGCTATTCATTGTCGCCCGCAGCCCGTTCACCACGAATTGTCCGCTGCTGTTTTGCGCGTTCGACAGGTTCACACCGGGAGCCAACGTGACCAGGCTCTGGAAACTCCGCCCGCTAAGCGGCATGTTATCCGTCAGCGTCCGGTCCACCACCGTGCTCACCGAGGCATCGCTGGTTTGAAGCAGATCCGGACCGACGCTAACCGTGACCACCTGAGACGTCTTGCCCACCTCAAGCGTAAAATCCATTTGGGCCTGCTGCGCAATTTCCAGCAGCACGCCCGTTCGTTCCTCTGAATTGAACCCGGTTGCCGCCAGGGTAATGTCATATCTTCCAGGGGGCAGGCCGGAGAAGCCATAGAAACCCGCTTCGTTCGACTGCGTGGATCTTTTGAGGTGCGTCTCCTCCCCCGTCACCGCAACAATCACGCCAGGTACAGGGAACTGATTGCGATCGAAGACGCGGCCCGACAAATTAGCCTGCTGAGCCAGCAACGCCGAACCTGCGAATGCCAAAAAACTCCCCAAGAACACAATATGGCGCCCGCACATCGGTAGCAACAGATTATCAAAGGGGCGAGATTCTGGAAGCGAAACGGGTAAATGGAAACAAAGAATTTACAAAGCCTCTAGACGGCGGCTCGCGCATGCGAAAACTGGAGGAATCATGCCGCATAATTGAACCGAGTGGAGCAACGAGTCGATATGAGCAATCCGCAATACACTAACCTTCCTTCAGACACGTCCGGTGAAGACGTTCTGGTGCAACTTGCTTTGGACGTGAACCTGAGCCTGAGCCGCAACGCCGACAAGCTCTGGCTTTAATTGAATCCGGAGCTATGGGAGCACACTCACAATCCCTGGGCGGTTTTGCAAACCGTCTCCGGCGAAAATCTCAAACGAATCACCGCCGCGCCGGCCTTCCGCGCGACGCTCGTGAGATCGTCCGCGAGAGACGCCGCGAATCAATTGCCTCGCTGGTTCGAGCAGCACCACCCTCATTCGCCCCCACACCTCCGTCGCGTCCTTCAGCATGGAGTACACCGTGGAGGGTACACACCGAACCCGTTACAAAGCAAGCAGCTCTATCCCGCCGGCAATAGTGGGAATGACGTCGATGACCGCGGTCTGTGCCTTGAATCCAGGCGTAGCGCCCGGATCGTTCCCCCGATGTGCTTTTGAATATCTTGCACCTAACAGCAGTTTCGGGGTAGTCTGGATTTATCCATACAGGTTATAACCAGCGGACCCAGAGAGCCTGGCTCTCCATCTCGCGTGACTACGCCACTCACGTCCGCAGCCCTGTCAACCCTGCAGGTATTTTCCGAGTGATGGAACCCTCATCACGGATCACGCCCTGATCGTGATCTGAAGGAACCATTGGCCGCTCAATCGCACCCGGGAGATTCAACATCGATGGAAACCGAACTGGGATGGAAAGACGGCATAATCGCCGTGCTGAACGCAGCCAAGGCTCCGATGCATTACGTCGAGATCGCCGAGCAGATTTTTGAACAGGGCCTGCGAACGGAACAAACAGCGACGCCGGCCGCCACGGTCGCGGCGACGATTGCGTCGTCCTTCAGGAATGATGGCGAGCATTCGCCGTTCATCCGAGTGGGCCGCGGTGTTTATGCCCTCCGTGGCATCC
This sequence comes from Bryobacteraceae bacterium, assembly GCA_049521275.1. Taxonomy (GTDB): domain Bacteria; phylum Acidobacteriota; class Terriglobia; order Bryobacterales; family Bryobacteraceae; genus Palsa-187. Next base: position 3,102 of record JBEKOZ010000166.1, read on the forward strand.
AAAAGGACGCGCCCGTCATCGCCCAAAAGGAGCTGGCGCCGACGGAGGCATCAGAGGTCACGGGCCTGGTGAATGCGTTCGGGATGTTTTGGGATCGGGCGAAAGTGAACTGGGAAACGGATCCGCGCATTCTCGGGCAGCAGCAGGCTGGAGCGAAGCCCGTCAATTTCTGCGAACAGCGGGGCGTATTTCGGCGATGGGAAGCGTCTCAGCCTTTCACGCATATTGTCGCGCATCCTGGCCATCAGCCCCCGACATAACCGTTGGGGCGCGCTGTTCACTTACGGGTGGTCTTGGTTTTCTGGGTCCGCTGAAAACCTCTCACCTCTGACTCCCTTGTGGGCCTTCGCGACAGGTTAATTACCGCCATTTGGAGTTTCCGAGGCACGATATCGCGGTCTGGGTCGTCGGCCATAAGTGCAGGTGTCTAAAAGGCTTAGCGCCAGTATTCGACTCCTCATTCTGGCGGTTTTCGGAGACCCTGAAAGGGAAATCATTCCTGAGGGGACCTTGCTTTCCGGGCGGCAAAGAGCGCACATGGTGGTGGCCGGGGGCAGGCAGGCGAGGCCTTCCCGCACTTCGGCGAAACGGTCCAGAGAGGAAACAGAGAGCAGAATGAGCGAAATTAAGCGACGTCCAAACACCCCTTTGTGGCGTGAAATCGACGCCTTGCGACACCAAACCGTCGGTCAGTTGCGGGTTAAGTACCTGGAAGTATTCCGGCAGGAGTCGCGATCGAACAACCAAAAGTTCCTGGTGCGCCGCATTGCTTGGCGAATGCAGGCCAACGCTGAGGGCGGATTATCGGAGAGGGCCCGCCAGCGCGCGGTACTCGTAGCCGAGGAAGCCGATTTGAGAATTCGAGCGCCCCAGTTCTTCCTAAAAAGCTGGCGCAAGGGAACCGAGATCCCGCATCGCGCCCGTGAAGAAACCCATCGTGCCGGAAAAGCCATTGCCTCCGAACCAACCCAGCATCTTCTGTGCGCCATGCGCGAAAAAGACAACCCCCAACGCCAGTCTTAAAATCGTAGTCGCGGCGCTGCCATCTGTGGCATACAGTCTGCGGATCATCCTTACATTCTAAGTCCCGGACTGCGACCAGCAGGGAGGCACGTCAGCGCCTCGACATCATCGGACCAGCGGGAACGGATTGTCGCTCAGTTGGTTGCCGACAATGGTGGACATCAGGCAGTTATCCGAGTTGGACGTTTGTCCATGTCGTCCCCGAAATGGTAAACGCTAGCCGAAAGGGCGGGTTCTATCGTTGAAAATGAGTGGAACGAGTTGCTGGACGCTTCACCGGCATGGTGCGGCGGGACCGAATGCGCTGTCACTAAGGACGACTTCCCGAAGCATCTTGACGCTCTGCTCGACACTCAGGAGGGAAGTATCAATCACAACATGTTCGCGAGTCCATGCATGGTACTCTCGAGAAACCACTTCGTCCCAAGTCAGTCGTCGCGATCTGGGAAAATCAACTTTTCGCGTTTCCAGCCGGTGGCGATGTTCGTTCGTATCAGAACACACCACCTCGATTTCAACTGCATCCACTTGCGCATGGCTCGCCACTCCGACCCAAGCATCGCGCGAGATCGCAATCGGATTAACCGAATCTGCTATCACCGTTCTGCCGACGCGGAGATTGTCCGCGGCGACCGCGTAACCCACGCGATAGCCAATGTCGTTGAGTGGTGAACTAACCACCCCTGAATCAAGGATTGCTTGCTCAATAGAATCGATGCGTATGTGCACCGCTCCGAGCTGGCTAGCCAGCTCCCGCGCAACCGTTGTTTTTCCCACGGCTCATGTTCGCGCGGCACTCGGCGATATTATCTGCCAAAAGTTCAACGCCGTAGGCGCACATCACCGCCAACAGGGCGTAATATCGCCTCTCAAATTCGGACCTGCCGTATTTCGCCTCAACGGCGGCCAGTTTGCGCTGCGGGACAGGGACAAGGAAGTTTCCGCTTCCGCATGCAGGCTCCAGGAAACGAGAATCAATTCGCTCGGTCTCGCCCTTCACGAGGTCAAGCATGCTTTCGACCAGCCACCGAGGGGTAAACACCTCACCGTGATCGGCGACGCGCCTTTGGATTTGATCAGGTTCATAGGTGATGCCTAGTTATCTCGACCCGCGGCTCGCGATTGAAGATGATTCCCAGCATACCCTGTCGGGCATAGTCAGATCGGTTCACGTTTCGGACCCCTGTCTAATCCGCATTATCGGCTCGGCGTGCGCTTTCCTATAATAATGATGGTTCGCTTGCTCGAAGTGCGCCAGACAGGAAGAACTCAATGGCAGCGAGAAAAATGTTCCCGCCGGGCGAAGTCGAGAGGCTGCTCGCTGGAGAATATGATGAATTTAAGCTCGGGATCAGCTTTCGTCTTCAAGCAGGACAGGTCATCATGCAGTTTTCGGACAGCGTCGAACGGATTCGCATGACCGGCGGCGGCGCTCGCAAACTTGCGGCGATGCTCACCGAGAAGGCCGCTGAACTAGACCGATTGGGAAATACGTCCGCTTCCTTTGCCAAAAGCGTTCGCGCGAAGCCAGGGTCATCGAGCAAGTCTGCTGCCAAGTAGAAGAAGATGGTTCCATTAGGCGGCGGTCACCCGCTTCGGCTCTGTTCGCGGTGATTCTGGCTGGGTGAACTCGACGACCTGCCCCCGCTCGACCGATACAGGTTCAGCGGATGATTCCAATTGCTTGGGCTTCGCGACGATTGATTCCAGCGCTTTCCGCTTGGCGTCCATTCGAATATGCGAGTAGTGCTTCAACATTTGCTTGGAGACGTGCCCCGCGATATCACGGATCGTTTCGTCCCCGGCGCCGCTTTCCGCGAGGTCCGTAATGCGCGTGTGCCGATTGTCGTGCCAGCGGCCACTCACCTTCGCCACTTTGCGGACGTTGCTCCACGACGTCTTGAGTGTCACCATTGGGCGTGTCGGGTCCGTCGGCCGCGGCTTGCCGAACGGAAAAACGAACCACTCTGGTTGAATCGTCCCGAAGCGTTCAGTGTACCACGTCGAGTACTCGATCATCGCCCCCAGCACGGCGGAGTTCAAGGGAATCGTTCGGCCTTCGCCAGCTTCGGTTTTGCTAACGCCAACCGTGAGAATGGCCTTGGTGAGGTCCACCCGTTCCCACTGAAGGCCGCGAATCTCGGCGTCCCGCTCTCCGGTGTTCAGGGCCAACATCAAAGCGGGGTAAATGGCGCGGGATCGAGCGGCTTTGGCGGCTGCCGGCATAGCTGTCTTCTCCTCGGGTGCGTACGCCTTCCCTGGCCCGCGCGGAACCGCCAGCTTCAGCGCCTTTCGCCGGCGAAGTCGTGTGCGGATGACGTCGCCCGCCTCCCCCAGCAATCGAAGAAGAAAGCCGACTTCCTCGTTGATCGTCTTCGGCGCCGCCGCCTCCTTGAGCCGCGTGGTCTGGTACGCCGTCACGGTCTGTTCCGTGACATCAACGGCCATCACCGGACCGAGATGACGGACGACGTTCCCTACCGCGTATTCGGCGAAGGCAACGCCCTTGTGCCGGACTCGATAATCGTCGAGGTAGTCACGCGCAAGCTCCTTGATCGTTCTGATTCGTTCTTCGCGATTGTCCTCGACCCCGTTGAATCCCCGTTCCAATTCCCGGCGCCGATTCTGCTCCGCCTGCTTTGCTACGGTTTTCGATGTCGTTTTCGCCGATTCGCGCACGCGCCGGCGGGCGAAAAGGAACTCATACCACCAGGTGTCGCCTCGTTTGAAGAGCCCCATTCTTTACTCCGTCGCCTCCGCTGGTGACATTGGTCGCTCCGGCGTCGCAACGGAGTCAACTCGGCCGCGGACAAATTCACCGTGCCGAATTGTCGCGGCGGTGATCCTGCCCGGTTGCCCGATGACGCCCTGTTCCTTGAATAGTTGGTTCAGCGCTGCCGCCATCCATTCGGCCCAGGAAATTCCGTGATCGTCCTCATCGGAAGAGGTTGATCGGCGCATTGCATCCTGGGACGGCGCACCTATTCGGTGGTCCGAATCGGTGACAGAAGTGACAAAACCAGAGCTTCTGTCACTTTTGTCACGATTTTCCAGATACGCAAAGTGCAATTTATCGATCCAGCTCATCGATACCTCTATTGAGTGCGGCGGGATTTACTTCGCACAAATCGCTGGCCGGACGCCCTCCTCCGGATCCTTGCTTGGCGCGCCGAATGTATCCATGCTGTTCGAGCAGCACCAGTATGGCCTGCAGCGCGTCCACACGCTGGAAGCACCCCTGATGCGCACGGAAGCACTCCCGAACGGTGAACGACGTTTTTTCGTGGTGTACTATCCATGCCACAAGCTTCTCGGCGTTGCTCACCCCAGGGTCACGATCCATCAGCGCGAAGACAGCTTGAGCATGAGAAATCAGGCTCTTCCCTAAATCGATTGCGGACCTCACAGTCGCGGGCGCGACTTCAGTCTCCAACTCGCTGCTGCCGGTATGAAGAACTAGGTGGAAAATTCCGGCAAGCCGCGCCACGGCGCCAGCCAGCTTCCCTCCCCAGTCCCGGAGTGACTGGAGCGCCCCACCATCGCGAAATTGAGGCTCAAGTGAGCGCTGAAAATTCTTCCATTCGCGGTACGCTTCGTCGCTGAACCGGAGGCGGAGCACCTCAGCGGGATGCCAGTCGATCAGTTGCTTAATCCCTAGCTTGTAACGATTTTCGACCTGCGGCGGAATGGAATAGGGCGCGAGCGTCCGATAGCCAAGTCGCGATTGAGGCAACCCGTAAAGGAATCGGGCCAAGAGTCCCCTGCCTCGGAAACCCGGTTTATCGCGGAGGCTCTCCAGAACGTCCGGCTGGGGAGAAATACCTACGGTCAAGTGGGGCCGGTCGATGATTATCGGCGGCCGGCTGCGGTCCTGCCGATCCACGCGAACAAGCGAGACGGAATGTCCTTTCAGCCAAAGGTCAAGGTTCGGGACGCCCTTTGAATAGCGGCCGGCCAACATATCGAATACGCCGCCTTCGTCAGAAAACACAGCCTGCCGATCCTTCCAGAAAGCCCGTCGCACCGTGTCTTTTAATTTATCTGCTCCCCCGCCGTTGCCAATTTCGCCTGCAGCGATTCGGCCCCCAAGGCTGGAATCCGGCGGCTGTGTTGGAGCCGCAGTCGGCGCGTTTGACATCTCGCCGTTCGAAGCACCTGCGGCACGGTTCCGTTCCAGTTGATCGGAATATCGCCGCATAAAAGCGTCAATGCTCGATGTCGTTTCGCTCGCGTTCGTATCCGCATCCAGGTGCCACCTGACCTTCAAATGCGGCCGTGGAGTGCACCCTTGCAAGCGCCAGCTTATCTCCTCGCGCAACCAGTGGGACCGTCGACCGCTCAGTTTCAGGGAGATCCTAGAAATAATTTCCTCCGTAACATCGGAGCGCATTTCCGGGAGCAACCGCCTCAACTGCGCCCGCTCCATTTCGTAGAATTCATTCAAGTATCGTTCGTAGTGCGCTTCGCCGTGCG
>JBEKOZ010000167.1:0-8587 GCA_049521275.1 Bryobacteraceae bacterium
TATTCCTGCCGCGTTGCGTTATTCCCAAAAAACGGATTTCGCGCCGCGGGTTGGCTTCGCCTGGCGGGTTTTCGGCAGCGATAAGACCGTCATCCGTGGTGGATACGGAAAATTCATCGAAGCGCTCATGGGTTCCGCAGCCATCAGCGCGTGGGCGGTACAATCCAGCGACGTCGGCTTTTTCAACAACTCGCTCGGGGCAAACGGAGCCCCCCAGTTCCAGATGCCTTACGCCTGGCCAAGCAACATCGCCCAGCCGGGAACCTACAGTTTCTATCAGGCTACCGATCTGCACTACAAGGATCCCTATGTTCAGGAATGGAACCTCACGCTAGAACGCGATCTGGGAGCGGGGGTTGGCCTCCGGCTGTCCTACGACGGCAATCATGGGTCTTACCTCGGAATGCACACGAACCTCAACCAGCCAGCCCCGAACACCATAGGGTTTAACAACATCCCCCAAGCGGACTATCCGCTGCCGGATTTCCAGTACATGACATATAACACGAATCCTGGTTTCTCCAACTACAACGCGGCGACGGTGTCGTTCAAAAAGCGAATGACCAAGGGGTTGCAATTCGAGGGAAGCTACATCTATACGCGTGACTTATCCAACGTGGACGGTAACGCGAGTACGACGGCGGATCAATTCCCCGGTGAATTTGGCGGCACAATCACGGATCCCGCGCACCCCGGCCTCGATTACGGAAATCTTGCCTACGCGCGCCGCAACCGCGCCCTTGTTACGTTCCTTTATGAGTTGCCCTTCGGTAAGGGCAAGCAGTTCATGAACAGCGCCAATAAAATGGTGGACGGTGTTCTGGGTGGATGGGAACTGAGCGGCGTGCTGCTGTTCCAGAGCGGCCCATTTTTGAGCGTGTCTACCACCAGCGACCCGTGCGGCTGCGGCTATAACGCGTTCAACGCCAACGGGGGCCGCGCGGATACCGTCAAAGGAATCAGTCCTACCGCGGGCCAGTCGATCAGCCAGTGGATTAATCCCGCCGCATTTGCCGACCCGGGCACTGCCATTGGAAGATTCGGGAATGCCAGCGCCGGCGATGTCAACGGACCTGGGACGCAGGCGGTATCGCTGTCACTCCTCAAGACCATCAACTTGACGGAGCGGTTCAAGATGCGGTTCGGGGCGCAGGTGGCGAACGTGTTCAACCACCCCAACTTCGCGGTTCCGGGCAACCTCACGGTAGGCGTGCCTGGATTCGGACAGATCACCAGCCTACAGAGTGCGGAAGGCGCCGGGCCGAGGGATATTCAATTGACAGCGCGCATCACTTTCTGATCTCGGAGTAGCATGTCAAGCCACCTATGCTCAGATGGAAGGAAGCTTGGGTGGAGTCTGGCCTAACTGGAGGGGCCGACGATGAAGCGAAAGCGAACTCAGTGGATTCTCGTTGCGATCCTCGCCGCCATTCTAGTCACGGGACCGGCACTGCCTGCGTTGGCCCAGTCACACGCCTTGCCCAAAGGAGACGTACAGGCGATTTATCAGCGCCTGTTGGAGAGAATCAAATCGATCAAGATCTTCGACCACCACGCGCATCCGGGCTTTGGCGACGATTCCGATGTGGACGCTCAAGCCACCCCGCCCCAACACCTTCCCTTCCGCGAGCGCGAGACGAATCCGGAACTGGTAGTGGCGGTCAAGGCTTTGTTCGACTACCCCTACTCAGACATGTCGGCGGAGCACACGCGCTGGTTGCAGGAACGATCCAGTGCGGCCGAGAAAGCGGGAGGCACCGGTTATTGGGACCGCATTCTCGACAAGTGCGGCATCGAGTCCTCGGTGGCGAATCGGGTGGCCATGGCGAGTTATCTGAACCCGAAAAGGTTCCGTTGGGTGTTCTTCGTGGACTCATTCCTCTTCCCCTTCGATAACAAGGTCGTCACCGCTGAAAACCCCGACGAAGGTGTGTACATCCCGCTCCAGGAAAAAGTTCTGCACCGCTACATGCAGCAAGCCGGCATCAGCCGCTTGCCTGACAGCTTAGATCTGTATCTGGCTTTCGTCTCCCGCATCCTCGAGGAGAACCAGAAGAAGGGGGGCATAGCCGAAAAGTTTGAGATCGGTTATTTCCGTTCGCTATATTTTGCTGATCCGCCGCGCCAGGCCGCGGCCGGCGTCTATCAGAAATACCGTTCGGGCGGGGTCCCCACGGCCGAAGAATACAAGACCTTCCAGGATTACGTTTTTCGCTATCTGGTCACGGAGGGCGGCCGGCTGCGTTTGCCCGTCCATATTCACTCGGCGGTGGGGGAGGGAGACTATTTCAGCCTGCGGAAAGGCGACGTCCTCAATCTGGAGAACGTGGTCAAAGACCCGCGTTACCTGAACACAACCTTCGTCCTGATCCACGGCGGCTACCCATATTTCCGCGAGGTGATCTGGCTGGCGTCGATGAAGAATGTTTACATCGACAGCTCGGAAATCGAAACGCTGGTCTACCCTTCGGAGATGAAGAACGTCTTGAAGCTTTGGCTCGAGACCTACCCCGACAAGATTACCTTCGGCACGGACTCGTACCCCTTCAGCGCGGCTTTGGGTTCAGAGGAGACATATTGGTTGGGCGTCTACTCGGCGCGCGACGCTCTTGCGGCCGCTCTTGCCGAAATGGTGGCTTCGGATGAAATAACGGAGGACAAGGCGTTGGAGATCGCGCGCGGCTACTTGCACGACAATGCCTTGAGCCTGTACCCGCCTGCTCCGCAATAGCTCTTGCAGGCCCGCGGCTGACAGCGCATTTCCCAAAGGGAAATTAATACAGCAAGGCTGCGCAGCGATCATAACGCGCTCAGAAAGTTCACCAGGTCCTGCTTTTCCTGCTCGGTGTAGCGGATTCCAAAGCGCTTGTCGTAAAACTCAACAACGTCGCGAAGGCTCGTGGCCGTGCCGTTCGAAAAATAAGGAGCCCGTGCGGCAAGTCCTCTGAGTTGCGGCACTACGATGGATCCAACGTCCGCACATTTACCTGAAATCAGCGCCCGCCCAGGGTCCTGTGTAAAGATCACGCGTCCGAGAAGCGGATGCGGGGGTGCCGAACCTTTGCACGTGATCCGAAAAAGCGGGAGGTCTGGCGCTCCCAGTGCCGTGGGATTGCTGGTTATGTCGACGTTGGTGGTACCAACATCCATCCACCGCGTCGTTCCGGCTTTGTGGCAGGAGGCGCAAGTCACTAGAGCAGCGTCGCGAAGCTGGATTTGGCGCCCAAAAAACACATCGCTCCCACGCGCCACCGATGCGCGGAACTCACGCTGCACACCCCGATCTTCCCCTTTTCCAGGTTTCTTCCAAACCGCGAACGAGAAGGCTTCCGGCAAGCCTGACCCGGCAGCGGATAGATTCTCCGGGCCCAGAGAACCAGGACCGGTCTTTTCATCCAGCAGCCCACCGCGAATGTCCGAGCTCTGCGCCACGTAAATCTGGGTCTCGAAATCGATGATCTGACGTATTTGCTCAGAGCTCGGCGCAGCCTCTGCCTGTTCATGGATCATTGCCGCGTTGATCGCCTGGGGTCGCAGAGAAGGTTCGCGCGAGTCGGCCATGAAGCTCGTTCCCCCGGGTCCGGCGATTACATGTCTAAGATTGGCGGCGACGCGCGGGCGCCTATAAACCGAGACGGCCTGGTTTTTGCCATCGATTCCATAGATTGGGCTCTGATTGCATCCCGTTGGATCGCGCAGAACCTCAATGCGGAACTCTGGTTGCAGCGCAGCGGCATCGGTGCTCTTGGGCGGCCACGGCAGCGAGATCCTGAAAAGTCCTCGGTCGAGCAGCAAAGAATGCGAGCTCACCGCCCCTTGCGGCAGGTCAGGGCAGTTCGAGCCGTCGATGGCGGCGAACAAAGGATCTTTTCGTGGCGTTCCGGTCCAGCGGCTTCGCGCGCTCGCGGCCGAGACGCTCATGGCGTTGGATGGCTGATGGCACGTCACACAGGCGCGGCCATTGACGCCCAGCGGCTCGAAAAAGGCATGGTTCCGAGTATGAATGAAGCCAGTCGTATTTAAGATGGTGATCTGGCCTGTGGGGTCGCTATAGTCCTCTTCCCACGGAAGAATACCGCCGTCACCAGGGTCCCACCACACATGGTTCCCATCGTAGGTTCGACCGCTCTGGCCACTCAAGAACGCAACCGACGCCAACAGGGCAAGTGCACCGTAAGCGAATCCCGCACGCTTCATATCCCGCGCCCTCCCTGATGTGCTTGAAACCATTAATGCGCCAGAAAATCGCGCGTGAAGACGAGTCGACTAGTCAAACCTGGACTTTCCGGACGCGAAAAGGACCGGACGAACGACAGGTTGACATAGTAGGTAGTTTCTTGTCAATAACCGTCGAGAATTGAGGCATCAGTTCATGCTCAACTTCTCTCTTGACGCGGCTTCTCATGGAGGGCGACACAATCTTTGCCCGTTGTGTCAGAGTTTCTAAATGTTATATCGGCGAAAGCCAATTCGGAAGCACTTAAAACGGCTTAGCCGATAATCCTTGACATAGCCGGATGACTGTTCCCAGCCGCTCAAACTTCCACATGAGGACATCTTAGGCGTCTCGGTGGTGGGGAGGGGATTTCGCGGACTGCAGGTAGTGTCTGCAGAAACTACCGGACTGCAAACGGGGCGGTCCTTTCAGTTCTATGCTGACAGGTATGGGCCGTATCTGGTTCGTTCTAGCGCTCGCCACGGTCGCCATGGCGCAAGAGGGTGCCGGCGACACTCGGGCAAGCGGGCCGAAGCTTTCTGCCGTCAGCGTGGTGAACGCCGCCGATTACCACAGCGGCGCCGTGGCGCCAAGCGAGATTGTGGTGCTGTATCCCACCGATGCCGGCCCTTCAAGGATGGTGCCTTGGGCTTTGGACGCCGTGCACCTGTCGCCATATTCCGTCGATACCCTGGGCGGCACGCGCGTGCTTTTCGACGGCTTCGCAGCGCCGATGGTGTATGCGGAAAGAGGGCGGATTTGCGTCATCGTGCCGTACCAGGTTGCCGGAAGGAAAACCACCGAGGTGGTTGTCGAGTATCAAGGGCAGCGATCGTCTCCTGTTGTGCTCCCGGTGGTCGGCAGCGCGCCGGCGCTGTTTACACTGGACGCTTCAGGCGTGGGACAAGCCGCGATGCTGAACGAGACGGGCTGCTGTAACTCGGTGCGGAATCCCGCCGTGCGCGGCACTATAGCAAGCTTATTCGCCACCGGCGAGGGATTGCCTTTGCCGGGGGCCGCCAAGACACTGGTGGCTCCCTTGCCTGTGAGAGTAGCGGTGGGTGGTGTGCCGGCCCAGATTGAGTGGACCGGCAACGTCGGCGTGCTGCAGGTGAACTTTCGGATACCCGTAAATGCTCCCGTGGGAGACGCGGTTCCACTGGTGCTCACGGTGGGAAATGCACACGGTACCGCGGAGACTACCATGGCTATCCGTTCGCAGAGGCAGCAAATCTTAGCGGTCGCGGGCGACCTCGCGTGTCGCCGCCGTCTGTCGGCCATTCTCACGGGCGCAGGTTACGACGTCTTTGGCGCACGTGATGGAGTGCAAGCTATCCTCCTGACGAAAGATCGCACCGTCGACTTGGTAATCACCGATCTCGCGCTGCCTCCGACTGAGCGTGCGAACATGATGCGCGCGATCCGCGACGCTCACCAGCAGGTGAAAACGCTGGCCATCGTGGACTCGTTGAGTCTGGCAGAACTGAAGGCTGCGGATCTTCTGGGCGCGCAGGCTGTATTGACCACCCCGCTGGCGGCGCGAAGCGTGTTGGAACGGGTACGCGCGCTGCTCCGGCGCCGTCCGGCTGTCTATTAAACTCAGATCACGATTTCCCCTGTGCTATCGCCCACCTGTTCGACGTCCACACCAAGCTTGTGCGCGACAGTGAGCAATGCATTGGCTTGCGGAGTCCCAGGCGGGCAGACGCGATGCAGATTGCCTTTCAATTGGCCACTCGCGCGGCCGGCCAGGAATAGCGGCACCCGCCGGTGATTGTGCGATTGCGAGTCGCCCATGGGGCTCCCATACAGCACCAGCGCATGATCGAGCAAACTGCCGTCGCCGTCGGGAGTGTCCTTCAATTTTTCCAGAAAATAGCACAGCCGGCCGGCGTGATAGCGGTTCAATTTAGCGAACTCGGCAATCCTGGCGGGTTTCTCCTCGTGGTGCGACAACGAATGAAACGGAGTCTTCACGCCGCTCTCCGGAAAGATGCGATTACTGACGTCGTGGCTCATCTTGAAAGAGGAAACGCGCGTGATCTCGGCGGCGAACGCAAGCAGTTGCAGGTCGAACATGAGCTTGACGTGCTCCTCCCAGGAGTCCGGCACACCTAACGGAGCGGCCGCCAGCTCTCGTTTCTCGCCGCCGGCGTTGTGCCGCTCAATCGCCTGTATCCGGCGCTCGACGTCACGAATTTCCGCCTGATACTGCTCGATCCTCCGCGCGTCGGTTAGTCCTACCGCGGACTTCAGAGACTCCGCTTCGCGCGCCGTCAAGTCAAGAATGCTGCCGGCCGCGGGAGCGGACCCAAAAAGCTTTTCGAAGACCACGCGCGGGTTGATCTCGGCATGCAAAGGAGTGGTGGGCGAACCCCAGCTGATCGCATCCGAATAGGCCGCGCTATAGCGGTAGCCGTAGGATCCGGTCGGATCGACCAGCTCAACGCCGAGCTGAATGGAAGGGCAAGGCGAATCTTGCGCGATGGTCTGCGCATAGAGTTGATCGATGGAGATGCCGTTGCGCAGATCGACACCGTCGGTCTGTTTCGGATGCGCGGCGGTCAGGAAGACAGCACTCGACCGAAAGTGATCGGCGCCCACTTCCGCCGGTTCAAAGGCGTCCGCCTGGCGAGCGTCCGTGCCACTCACGATCGTGATGTAGTCGCGAAACGGCGCTAGCGCTTCCAGCGAGTACGAGAATTCGAAATCGGCGCCCTCTAGCGCCGGACTCCAGTAGTGCCGGCTGAAGGCAGCTTCGGCGCTGCCGGCTGCGCCATGCACCATTTCGATGCAAGCCAGACGCGTGCGTCGCGCGCCGGCCGCGGTCTGGCGCAGCGGCGTCTGCGCCGGCACCATCGCGTCTAACAGCGGCAAGCCCAGAGTCACGCTCATCCCGCGGAGAACCGTCCGCCGCGAGAGATGTTTCTTGGTAACAAACATCTCGGTTGCCTATTATCTCTCAACCGGCGCTACGCCGGCATTGACGCGGACCGAACTGTCATCCTCACTTTCCCGCTCGCACTTCTGCGTCGGACCATACATACCGATCATGGGCATTAACAGCAAACTTCCTGGGAACGCCGTTATGAGGCACCCCAGGCTCCTCAACGTCCTTTGCGGTTCTCGATACCATATTTAAACGACACGCATGAGGATGATGACAAAATCGACGAATTCCAACTGGCACAAGGCCGCGCGGGTAATCACTCTGCTGGCCGGCGCCGGTCAGATGATGGCTCAGCAGGGTGCGAATGTCGCGCCTTACTTGCACGCCCCGGCCGGGGACTCTTACGCCGAACATAACCCCGCCGGAGTGACGATCCTGCCGAATGGACGTCGTCTGCAGCCGGCCGGAATGCACCTGCCGCTGGCGAGCTACCCGCATGGTATGGTGATGAGCCGGGACGGTTCACGGCTGTTTGTCGCGAGCGACGGCATGGGGCAGATCGTGTCGGGCTGGCAGACGGGCTCGCCTAAAATTTCCGAACTGCAACCCCCCAGGCCGGAAGGAAAACGGAAGATCCATTTGAATGCGGGCGGAGCCGACTTCTCTCCGGACGGCGCGGCGTTGTACTGGAGCAGCGGCGAACGGGGGACCGTCTTCGTGTTCGACACCGGCTCGGGCGCGATGGTCGCGGAGATTCCGCTCAACGTCGAGACCGGAGGGACGAAGTTCAACGACAGCTACGCGGTCGACGTGAAGCTGTCCGTGGATGGGCGCTACCTGTACTGCGCCGACGTGACCAATTTTCGACTGGCGGTGGTCGATACGGAGCAGCGGCGCGCTGTGGGCTCGGTTCCGGTCGGAAGGTACCCGTACGCGCTGGCAGTGGCGGGAGATCGCGTGCTGGTGGCCAACATCGGGTTGTTCCAGTACAGCGCAGTGCCACTTCCACAGGGCGGCGGGTTCGATAGCCGTGGGCTGACGCGGCCGGCCTTCGGGTATCCCAGCAAGGAGGCGCGCGACGGCGAGGAGTTCGAAGGGCGTAAGATCGCTGGACTGGGCAACGACAATGTGCCGGAATCGTTTTCGGTATGGAGCGTCGACGTTTCGAACGCTTTGGCTCCCCGGATTGCGAGCCGGTGGAAGACTGGCCTGCTGATTCATTCGCCCGCCGACAACGGCCACACGATCGGCGGGAGCGCCCCTAATTTCCTGGCTGTCCGGAACGACGCCTTGTACGTTTCCAACGGAAACAACGACATGATTGACCGAATCGACTTGCGGCAGGGCAAGATGGCCGCGCGTGGCCGCATTATCCCCTCACCTTTGGTGGCCGGGCTGCGCGGCGTGGGACCGAGCGGGTTGGCGGTTTCGCCCGATGGCCGCAGGCTTTACGTGGCCGAGAGCGGTATCAACGCGATCGG
>JBEKOZ010000168.1:0-9853 GCA_049521275.1 Bryobacteraceae bacterium
TAGGAGTCATGAGCGATTTCCAACAGACGAACCCGACACCGGACTCGCTGCGGTCCTGGGTGATGAGCTACTACGTGCAGGACAGCATCCGGCTGAACAAGCACTTCACCTTCAACGTCGGCCTGCGATGGGAACCGACGTTCTCGGACCCAGATACGCAACGGCGCGGCGATTCCTTTAGCCAAGCGGCTTTCCTGGCGGGTACGGTTAGCACCGTCCATCCAACCGCGCCTCCAGGATTGTTCTTCCCTGGCGATCCGGGAATTCCGGCGGCGAACTGGAACGGGCAAAAGGCCAATTTCGCTCCGCGCGTCGGCATGGTCTGGAATCCGAGCGGAGAAGGCAAGGACACGCTACGCGTCGGCGGCGCGATCCTCTACGACTCGGCTGAGACGTGGTTTAATGAACGCGAGACCACCAACCCGCCGTATGGCAACGATATCGACGCCGGGAAGGCGCAGCTCTCCAATCCGTGGGCTAATTTCGCGGGTGGAAATCCATTTCCGCAGGCGCCGGGGAATCTCTTCTTCCCGAAATCCGGCGTTTATGTGGACATGCCCGTTAATCCAAAGTCCACGTACGTCGTGAATTGGAATATCACCTATCAGCGGCAATTCGCGCATGACTGGATGGCTTCGGCAAGCTACCTGGGCAACCATACCACGCATCTTTGGATCGCCCTCGAAAACGACCCGGATATCTATATTCCGGGAAATTGCACGGCGGGTCAATACGGCCTGACGGCGGCGGGACCGTGTTCCTCGACGGCATCAGCCAATTATCAGGCGCGGCGCATGCTGACCCTGGCGGCGGGGCCAACCAAGGGCGACTATTACGCCAGCATCGACAGGATGGATGACGGCGCGACGTCCCGCTATCAGGGCCTGTTGCTGTCGACCCAGCATCGTCTGAGCAGCCACTACACCTTCCTCGCCAACTTCACCGATTCTTATTGTCTGTCGGACTATGATTTTGGCGCCGCGCTCGCAGGCTCGACCAACTCGCAGGTATTTAATCGGCATGCCGACTGGGGTCCGTGCGTCTCTGACGCACGCTACCTGTTCAACGGCTCCCTGGTGGCCACCAGCACGTGGCATAGCGACAACAAGGCTATGACGGCGCTGCTGAGTAACTGGGAACTGGCGCCGCTGTTTCAGGCCCGCACCGGCCAACCTTTGACCGTCACGACGGGCACCGACAACTCCCGAACCGACCTGGGCAACGACCGGCCGAACCAGATCCAGAAGGATTATGAGGCGACCAACAAGATCTGCTCCTCGAGCATCATCTGCGTCCAAAAACTCGCCAACGGACTCGACGGCAACCTGACGGCCTTTATTGCGAATACAATCGGCACCTACGGCGACGTCGGGCGCAACGCCTTGCGCGGACCCGGCTACTTCGGTTTTGATTTGCAGCTGAGCAGAACCTTTGCCATCAAGGAGCGCTACAGCCTGCAATTTATCGCCAACGCGTTCAATATCATGAATCACGCCAATTTCGTGGGAGGCTTCGCTCCGGCCGGACAGCCGGCGGGGGCGAGCTTCGGCACCGTCAGCACGGCTCTGAATTCTTCGACATTCGGACAGATCACCGGCGCGTACGATCCGCGCATTTTGCAGCTGGCCTTGAAGTTCCGCTTCTGATATGGAGCGACCTGTCAATACCTTTTCGAAGTGCTGACGGTTTGATTGCTTAAAAGCCAGGCCTGCTTTCTCCGCAAGGAGGAAGCGGGCCTTTCTCTTTTGTTGGTGAAGCTGCGGGGAAGTGTTCCCGCCGGAGCCGCCCATCGCATAGTCCTCCGGCCAGAACGGCGCACAGCAGGCAAGGGCGCGCGTTGCGCGGCGAAGCGAACCCTTGACGGCGAGCACCGTTCTGGCACCGCCAACAACCCCGATGGGCGGCGCAGGGGGAACACGTTCCTGCTGGTGAGCCCGGAGCGCTTCGTGCGGACAGCAGTGCCGATGACAGCCAAGGAGCAAACGCGACGATTGATCACTCTGATATTCGCGGGTCGGAACCGCATGCTCATGATCCGTCGGGAGCTGCCTCGGACTAGTTGCGCGGGTTGGGTCCGAAGGCCGTTCCGCATAGAAGGTAAGGAGGGTTCTCCTTTTCGTGGTCCCTTCACTGTCATCGGCGCTGCTGTCCTAAATAACATGGTTGATGGAAATTGTTTTAGGCGGCGGTAGCGAGTTTGTGCTGCTTCTCGGCTTGGCGAGCGATGGCCCAGATGAATCCCAACATCTCACGGCCGACCGCGGTCACCGTTTGGTTCTTGTTCTTGCCTCGCAGCGTAAAGGTTTTATAGCGCTTGTGCAAACGCTGCTGCGCTTTCCAGGCAATCGCTTTGACCTCGTCGCTGAGTGCAAGATTCTTCTGCCGCCGCAACAGAAACCCGGTGACATTGGGCCGGTGTTGATAGGCCCATGCCGATTCCATCACCACTCGCCGGAGATGGCCGTTGCCCGTTTTTGTAATGCCTCCGCGTTGCACCCGATTGCCGCTGGAATGCTCGCGGGCCACCAAACCGCTGTAACCCATCAACTGCCGTGGACTGTCGAAGCGGCTCAGTGATCCCAACTCGGAAACGATCGTGGCCGCCGTCGTCTGGGCCACGCCACGCAGTGCTTGCAAGGCTTCGATGACCGCACGAATCTCCGCCGGCGCCTGTTGCACGGCATCGTCTATCGCTTTTTCCAGTTTTGCGATTCGTGCGGCCACATGGTCCACTTCCTCCAGATAATCGGCGAGTGTGGCTTCCAGCGCTGCCTGGCTGAAATGCACATGCGTTTTGACCCACTCCAGGTATCGCACGGTCCACGCCTTGATTCCCTCCGGCCTCAGACCGTGCCGCAACAAGAACTTTGCCAGCCTGTGCCGTGCCTTGAGTTGATCTTTCTTGGCGGCTTCGCGTGCGCGCACCAGATCTCGAAGAGCTTCATGATCCGCATCCGGCACCCACACCGCGGTGAGTTCCCCGGCTCGATGGCAACGCGCCAGTTTCTCTGCATCCCGACGATCCGTCTTGACGCGATCACCTGCCTTGGTCGGAACCAGACTGGGAGCGATCACTGCGCACGCCACTCCCAGTTGGGTGAGTTGCCAATACAGCACGTATCCTGTTGGACCGGCCTCATAGCAGGCTCGCAAATGTTGCCCCCTTCCCAGCTTGTGAATGAGTTTGCGAACCGACTCCAAGCGGTTCGGGATGATGCCGTGAGAGCGAACCTCGCCGCCTTGTTCGGCCACCGCCACCGCGATCGTGTCGGCGTGGACATCCAGGCCGACAAACAGTAATTTAGACATAGCGACCAACTCCTTTCGCATGCGGCTCTGCGCCGCTTGGTTTCACCTACTTCGCAGCGTAACCCGCGTTACTGCGATTCGGTGGTTGGTCGCTCCATAATGACTAGTCCTCAAGCAATCACATCAGGCAGTCACATCAGGCACATCGGGCGCGCCCGGCAGTCTCACCGCTGCCGGGCGCGTTTTTTTCCGCGGTAAAATGATTAAGGGATAGATCTTGTCGTCAGCCGTGAAAGTTGCGCTTCTCTTTTCGATGGTCACCGCTTCCGCGTTCCCGCAGTCGCAGCAGGCGACTCCGCAGCAGAGCGGGGCCAGTCCTCCGGCCGGCCAGGCAGCGATTTTTCATCGCGCCGTCACCATGTACGACGCGAAAAACTACTCGCCGGCCTTGCGCGCTTTCGAGGAGGCCGCCGACGCCGGGAACGTCGAGGCCATGATGTACCTGGGCCTTATGCATAGTGAAGGGCAAGGCACGCCGGTTGCTTTCGACCAGGCGCTGATCTGGTTTCGCAAAGCGGCCGCCGCCGGCGATAGCCAGGGCATGTGCAATCTCGGCAGCCTTTATTATGCGGGCCACGGAGTTGCGCAGCGCTTCGATCTCGCCATGAGATGGTTTCGCAATTCCGCCGCAGCCGGCAACGACCAGGCGATGTTCAACCTCGGCGTGATGTATCGCGACGGCCAAGGCGTGCCGGTCGATTTTGCCGAAGCCATGACCTGGTTCATGAAGTCCGCCGACGCCGAGAACGACAAGGCGATGAACGCCATCGGCAGCCTATATCACAAAGGCGAGGGCGTCAACGTCGATTACGAAGAGGCGGCCAAGTGGTACCGCAGTTCCGCGAATATGGGCAACCGCTCCGCGATGTTCAACCTCGGCTCGCTCTATGAAAAAGGACTCGGCGTTCCCCTCGACGCCGACGAAGCGCGACGCTGGTTCGCTAAGTCGGCCGAAGCCCCCGGCCCTACTCCTTCGCGCCCTTGATCCACTGCAAAATCGTCAGGTATTCCGGCGAGTCCTTCTGAAACCGCACTCCTCCGCCATGGGCCAAGGTGGCCGAACCGGCGATTCCTTCCGTCTCCGCCGTCGACGTCGGCTTGCGCAGAATCAAACTATTTTCGGGATCGGAAGTATCGACCACATTCATGACCGACCCCCAAGTCGCGTTGAACAGCGTATGACTCGCGTGGCAATGCACGCACGCGTAGCCGTCTTTGCCGCGTTTCAGAAGAATCGGCTCGACGTAACCCCGGAAAAACGCCTCATCTAATTTGACCGGCGCTCGCGTGCCGCTCGACGCCGCAGTTTTCTGGAGCGCAGGCGGCGGCTTCAATACGTGCGCGACCTCTACGGCTTCCGGCATCGCCTCCACCTTCGCCAGCAACGCGATCGTCTGCTCGCCGACGGGACCCGCGATCCGGTTCACATCCGGGAATTTCACCTCGCGCACCAGGATCGACGCCTGCTCCGCCAAGCGCCTCATCTCAGGGTCTTTTGAGTTCAGCAGCGGCAGCAGAGCCCTCGCCAGCCGTTCCGCGCTCTCCCCGAAAAATGCAATCTGCTCGATATCGTTGCCGATGCGGTTGTAAACCGGCGGCGCCTGCTCGCCCAGGTCCGCGTCCAGATCGTAAATGTCGCCGCGCCTTAGAGGAAGTTCCGTCAAAGCCCGCAGCAACTCTTTTTTCTGCAAGTCCGACCCGCCCTCCAGCACCCCTGCGAACTTCGTCGCGAGCCTCGATTCCACCGCGAGGCGTCCGCGAATCGCGCGCTCCCGATCCTGGGCGCTACCCATCAACGGGACCCAATTGTTGTACAGATACCGGATGTTCTCGTCCGCCAGATTATAAATCGCGTGGCGCAGATTCTCCGCGACCCACTCCGATTGCGGCTTACCGATCGCACTTAGCAACGTGTCTTCAATCAGATTCTTCGTCGCGACATCGGGCGTCCAGAACCAGAATTGCCAAAGCCCTTTGATCGCGTTCATGCGGATCGTCACTATTGGGTCGTCCACCAGCTTCGCGAGCTCCGTCGCATACCCTGACTGCTTTGCCGCTTCTGAAAAATGTTGCGCGAAAACTCGAGTAGCACCCCAGCGCCGTCGATCGTTTTGGCCTTGTAACGCCGAGCCCCACCCATAGCCAGCGTGACGGCTCAACCGCTGGCGAATTGCCCAAGCCGTAGTCCGCTGCACCATTTTGCTGTCATCCTGCAGCAGCGCTTCCACCTCATGATTCCCGAGCCTTCCGAACGCTTCCACGGCGGCCTGCCGAATTAACGCATCAGGTGACGCCGTCGCCATCCCAATCTGCTGCGCTACCTCCGGCGACGGCGCATCCCAAACCGCGTCTAACTGCTCCAGCATCTCCACCGGATCGCTCGACAATTTTTCGACCTTCGGCGAATTCCATCCCTTCGCGCGTCCTTCAAGTGGAAAATAGGAGCTCAGCGCCAGCACTGCCATCTGCGTTTCCCGAAACGGCGTGCGGAAATTTTCGAACGACTGCAGAGGGTCCATCCATCCGCCAAACTCCTGCTGCCGCCGCATCAAGTAATCTATTCCCTTGGCCACCTGCGGATTCGTCACCGGAATCCCCGCCGCATGCAAAGCCCACAGCGCATGCCCTGTCTGAAACTCTACCTCCGGCTGATTCGCCTCAAACTTCATCGACCACTGCCCGTCGTCTCTTTGAAGCGACAAAATGCGTTCCGCATTTGCCGCAATTTGCCCCCTGTATTTCTCCCCATCGATATCCGCGAGCGCCAGTGTCTGGTAGCAGAGATCGATCATGTTTTTGACCTCGCCCTGGGCGATCCAATCCGGCAGCCGGGCATCTCGCGTTTCCGTCCACGCGTACCACGCGACCTCATGCGCGCTCACCAGCGGGGTATTGCCGTTCGTCTCATCCCCCGGCAGCTTGTCGCGCGACGCGTAATACAAATCGAGGTACTTCGCAATCCCTTCGTGATACCCTGCGCGACGCTCGCCCGTAATCTGATCCTCATAGAGGCTCATCAGGTGCGACATGCGGCCCAGCACATTCGCCGGCGCCGAAATCATGCGCGCCCAAACCGCGCCCTGCTCCTCGAATCCGTAAAAAGGCCGCGGATTGTTATAGAACCGCTCGCTCAAAAACTGCACCTGCTGCCGCATGACAACCGGATACCCGTTGCGCGTCGCATACAATTGCGCCCGCAGCGGGAAATGCGTCGTGTGACAGCCAACGCACAGGGACGTCTCCTGATGCACGCTCGCCACGCGATCCAGAATCCCTCCGCGCCGCGGCGTGTTCGCGTGCCATGAATCGCCCGCCGCCATGATGTAATCCACACCCGTACGAACCGCCATGTGCGGATCGGAATAAGGCGGAGCATCGTACACGCGGGTCCGTAGTTTGTATTCCGGATGACTCGCGTGAACTGAAATGTAATACGTGCCCTTGTCCTTCAAAATGCGAGGCGTGAATTTGTTCCCCTGGAGCGCCTGCACCTCGTGCGGCAGGGTCACCGGGTCCTCGCCTTCGTAATACTCGGCGATCTTTCCGTTCATCAGCCGATATATCCGCACGTCCACCGGAATCTGGTCGCGTTCCATCAAGTCCACTTGAAAGAACACCAGCTTCGGCTGGTCCGACGAAAATTCGAAC
Source organism: Bryobacteraceae bacterium (assembly GCA_049521275.1). Lineage (GTDB taxonomy): Bacteria > Acidobacteriota > Terriglobia > Bryobacterales > Bryobacteraceae > Palsa-187. The sequence goes on from JBEKOZ010000168.1 coordinate 6,958, forward strand.
TTGTACCAATCTGCGAATTCCGTGGATGCCCGCCGCGGCGTCCCCGGCAAAGGAATATATTCCTCGTCATCTCCGGACGCGAAGACCGTCTTGCCAAGCGGGATCGTCATCGCGTCCTGCCAGCGATGATCCGGCTCACTCTTCACCTGCGAAGACAAAGGCCACCGGTTTACTTGAATAAAATAGTCCCCAGCCGCGTGGGAAGCGCGAATCAGTATCGTCCCCGTGCCCGCGCGCGGAACACGGAACTGGGTGTAATAATCGGGATCACCCGCGTGCAGCGTCTTCGACGCCAGCACCGCATCGCCCTGCCGCACTTCAATCTCGACCCGAGTTTCCGCCGTCAGATCGCGCAGGGATCGCAGCGAATAAAGAACACTGTATTGATTTTGCGGCCGAAGATCCGGCAGCGTGACGGTCTCAGACCGAACCGTTCCTGTCCTGGCCACCAACTGCAAAAGCTCCGCCGCGTTCGCCGTGAGGGCAAGCCCCAGAACCGCAATCCACTTCATCTCATTATAAAGTGTAGTGGGTCCGAAACCCGAGCTACAACACTTTCTCGGCCTCACTAGTCGCGGTTGCGCGGCCGATCCGTATGGAAGTACTTTTTATACGCGTCGATCCAATTCCCGGCGATCTCGCGCTGCGCCGTTGCCAGATCCAGCTTCCCGGCACACACCAGCGCCCGCAAATGGTCTTCCAAATCGTCCTTCACCTGAGCGTTCCAAACCGTATCGGAATTCGACTGCGGCCACAGATTGTGAATGTCGTCCGCTCCTCCCAGCGCCGGCGTGATCAGGTAATCCACTTCGTAAAATCGAGGCTCGGCGTGCGCGATTCCATACTCCTCGAACACTTTTCGCCGCAGTCCCACCGGCACGGCCTTGTTGTTGGCGTTCGAGGCACTGCATACTTCACCGGAACTCAGCAGCACCGTCGCCCCAGGCGTCAGCTTCGGATCGGGAACCGTCACGACCACGCGCGTCGCCTGGCTCCAGAACTGGCCGATACAAAGCCCCACCATCAAAAGCGCACAAATCCCCGCGGTAAGCCTCCAGTTCTGATCTTTACCAGGACGATTCTGGCTCATCTGCGCCCTTAGCAACGCTCGCGGACCTTCCGCCGGCGGCAGCGGCACTTTCGGCAATCGCACAAAATCCGCAATCGCCTTCCCCATTTCCTGTTGCCGCGCCCGGCAGGTCCAGCATTCCGCCAGATGCGCGGTAACCTTGCACGCGTCCCGCGAGGAAAGCTCTCCATCCAGACCCAACAGCAGTTCCTGATCGGAAAGGTGCATGGTTATCGCTCCGCACTCCGCGCGATCCGCGCCAACGACCGCGTCAGTGCGATGGACACCGCGCCCAGCGACATGTCCAATACCTCGGCGATCTCGCGATATCGCAACCCTTCCGCGCGCAAGGAAAGGCAGCGCCTGTCCTGCTCCGGCAACGCCCGCAAGACCGCCAGCAGCCGTCGCTCGGTCTGGCTGGTGGCACACTGATCCTCTGGATTCGGAGCTGGATCGATCACTGAATCGCCGACCTCTTCGGTGGCGCGCATCCGTTGCCGCTTTCTGAGCCCCAGGTTATGCGCCACGCGAAATAACCATCCTCGCACGATCTCTTCAGAATCCTGGGCCGTCAACCCGAACCCCAGCAGATACCGCAGCAACCGTTCCCGCATTAGATCGAACTGCTCCACCACCTCGCGTTCCAAAGCGGAAGGCGCCGAATTCGCGACAATCCCAGCATAGACACCGATTCCCGCCCGCGCATCCGCCATATCCTATATATTCCACCATCGGAACCTGTGTTCAGTGTTTTTCTCTGTTGACAACTATATATCATTCGATATATATATTACTCAATGGCTAAGTCCGATCCGCAAGCGTTCTTACCGCTCAAAACGAACTGGTTCCACATTATGCTTTCGCTCAGCGGGCAGGAACAGCACGGCTACGGCATTATGAACGAGGTGCTGGCGCGCACCAATCAAAAGGTAAAACTCTGGCCTGCAACGCTTTACGGGACTTTGAAGCGCCTGATCGAGGAACAGCTGATTGAGGAATCCGACGAACGTCCGGCGGCGGAGCTTGATGACGCGCGACGGCGGTATTACCGGCTGACCAAGTTGGGCCGTCACGTTCTGGAAGCCGAAAGCGAGCGTTTAGAGGAACTTGTAGGAATTCAGCGGAAACGCAGGTTGGAGGCGACATGATTCGATTTTGCCTGGGAATTTACCGGCGGCTGGCGCGAGCGTTCCCGCATGAATTTCAGATCGTTTATGGCGCCGAAGTCGTTCAGCTTGGCGAAGATGCGATCGAAGAGATCGCCAGGAGGCACGGCGCTTTCGGGCTGTTGAGGCTGGTGGCCGATCTGGCGTGGCGCGTGCCAATGGAGTATTTAAGCGAGATGCGGAAGGATCTGATCTACGCGCTGCGGATGCTGCTGAAAACGCCCGGGGTGACGGTGGCGGCGGTGCTTTCGCTCGGGCTCGGGATCGGCGTGCCGACGGCGGGGTTCAGCTTTATCAACGTACTTTTTCTGCGCGATTTACCGGGCGCGAGGGATCCCGACCGGCTATTGACGACCGAGTCGCCCACTTCTTATGTGCATTTTGCACGGTATCGCGATCATCGCGATTTATTTTCGGGTGTGACGGCTTACGTGGAGCAGGTGCCGTTTAGCGTCACGCTGGGAGGCAGGCCTGAGCGCATTTTCGGGCAACTGGTCTCGGCTGAATATTTCGACGTGATTGGCGTGCGCGCGATGCGTGGACAAACGGACGGACTAGTGGTCAGCGAGCTGTTCTGGAGGGAGCGGCTCAACTCCGATCCGGACGTGGTGGGGCGAACTTTGCGCGTGAACGGCCATGCCTTGACGATCTCGGGAGTAGG
>JBEKOZ010000169.1:0-8553 GCA_049521275.1 Bryobacteraceae bacterium
CCAGGCACCGGACTGGGCCTGGCGGTCTGTAAGAACATCCTGGAGGGATTCGGGGGCACCATCTGGGTGGAATCCGAGCCCGGGGTAGGATCGACGTTCTCGTTCACGATCGCCGCGGCGGAGTGAAGCATTCCGGATTGGATCGCGGATTGCCTCTCAAAAGAATGAGGAGTACGAAAAATGCCGCTCGTGAATTTAGTTGTCGTCCTGATCATCGTCGGAGTCGCGTTATACCTGATCAACCGGTATATCCCGATGGCCTCGGCCATCAAATCGATCCTGAATATAGTCGTCGTCGTGGCCGTCTGCGTCTGGCTGCTCCAGGCCACCGGAATGTGGGGGAGTGTCACCAACTTCAAAGTCGGCAAATGACCCGCGCCGGATGGCTGGTGGGATCTGACCGTATTGAGTCAGATGACCGGGTGCGGTCAATTTCGGCCAGGCTCACTCAGTTCACCTTCGAGAACGCCGTTCGAAGAAAGCGCTCAAACGCGCGACGTGTGGATCGAAATATGGAGGTAGCAGTATGCGAGGCAGAGTGATCGCGTCGCCGGTGTCCCTGAACAATCACCGGTCGAACGGGGACGACGGTCGCTACAAAACCAAGTCTCGCGGACTGGCCGTGCTCAACTCGCCTCTTTTGAACAAGGGCACGGCTTTCACGGCGGAAGAGCGAAAAGCGCTGGGCCTCACCGGTTTGCTGCCGCCGGACATCAGCACGCTCGAGGTCCAGGTGGCCAGCGCCTACACCCAGTACGGGCGCCTGACGGACGCGCTCAGCAAGAACATCTTTTTGACCGCTCTCCACGACCGCAACGAGGTGCTGTTTTACCGCCTGTTTTCCGAGCACCTGCGCGAAATGATTCCCGTCGTGAACGACCATACGGTCGGCATGGCGGTGGAGCACTACCACCATGAGTGCCGGCGTCCGCGGGGTGTGTATCTCTCGATCGACCACCCCGAATTGATCGAGGAGGCGTTTAACAATCTGCGCGTCAGCCCGGCCGATATCGACCTGATCATCGCCACCGACGCCGAGCAGATCCTGGGGCTCGGCGATTGGGGCGTGGGCGGGATTGAAGTGTCCATCGGCAAGCTGGCGATTTATACCGCGGCGGGCGGCGTCGATCCCACCCGCGCGATCCCGGTGATGCTGGACGTCGGAACCAATCGCGACAGCCTGCTCCAGGACCCGACCTATATCGGCAACCGGCATCCCCGAATCCGCGGGCAGCGGTACGACGATTTCATCGACGCTTACGTCACGGCCGTGACGAAGCTGTTCCCGAATGCGCTGCTTCAGTGGGAAGACTTCGCGCCCGGCAACGCCCGGCGCATCCTCGAAAAGTACCGCCACCTGATCTGCACCTTTAGCGATGATATGCAAGGGACCGGCGCGATCACGCTGGCCGCGGTAATTTCCGCCGTTCGCGTGTGTGGGACGCTGTTGCGCAATCAGCGCGTGGTCATCCTTGGAGCGGGCACGGCGGGGATTGGAATCGCCGACCAGATCCGCGACGCGATGACGCAGGGGGGGCTCTCCAGAGAGGACGCGGCCCGGCGGTTCTGGTGCGTGGACCGGCAGGGGCTGATCACCACCGCGATGACCGGTCAACTGCGCGATTATCAGCTGACCTACGCCCGCCCCGGCAGCGAAAGCAAGGACTGGAAACACGACCCGGGCGGGAACGGCATTAGCTTGGCCGAGGTGGTGCGCCGGGTGCAACCCACCATGCTGATCGGCGCATCGACCGCCGCCGGCAGTTTTACGGAAGTCATCGTTCGGGAAATGGCGGCACATACGGAGCGGCCGATCATCTTTGCGCTCTCTAATCCGAAAGCGCAGAGCGAAGCGAAACCCGCGGATCTGATTGCCTGGACGGAGGGCCGGGCGCTGGTCGCGACAGGGAGTTCGTTCGCCCCGGTCACCTACAAGGGGGTGACTTATGTCATCGGCCAAATCAATAACGCCATGCTCTACCCCGGGCTGGCCCTCGGAGCCATCGTCTCCAGAGCGAGCAGGGTTAGCGATACTATGTTCGCGGCGGCCGCGAATGCTGTGTCCAGCCTGGTGAGTGTTCGCCAGCCCGGAGCGTCGCTCCTGCCGCATATCGACGACTTGCGCTGCGTTTCGATGACCGTTGCCGTGGCGGTCGCCGAATCCGCGGAAGCGGAGGGTTTGGCCAAGGTCAAGCTCGGAGATTGTGCCGAGCAGGTCCGCGACGCGATGTGGCAGCCGGAGTATCGCCGGATCGACGCGTCCTAAAAACCTCATTGGCCGCTGATGAACGCGGATTCGAAATCAGCGCTTATCAGCGGCCAACCAAGCGCCCATTGGCATTTCGACCAGCCATTTCTGGAGCGCCCTCGAGAGTTCCTCGATCGTTACCGGCTTGGCGATATAGTCGTCCATCCCGGCCTTCAGGCATTGTTCCCGGGCGCCCGCCAGCACATCGGCGGTCATCGCGATAATCACTAAATGTTGTCCGGACGGTTCCCCGAGACGGATCGCGCGCGTTGCTTCGTAGCCGTCCATCTCGGGCATCTGACAATCCATGAACACCGCGCGGTAGGGGAGCGTTCTCACCATCTCGACGGCCTCTAATCCGTTTCCGGCGACATCGGTATCGACGCCGAGCTTTTCCAATATCCGCAAGGCAACCGTCTGATTGACGGCGTTATCGTCCACCACCAGCACCCGCGCCGGGAGGCCCGCGAACTTCCCTGCCAAGGATCCGCGTTCCACGCGAGCGCACGCATGGGTCGGGACCGGCGTGCCTTGATTCAGCCGCCTGCTCCGAATCGCCGTCAGCGTGTTTAATAACTGCGCTTGCCGCACCGGCTTGGTCAGGCATGCGTCCAGTGATACGGCGCCGTTCAGCACGCGTCCGTGAGCGGCGGACGTCAGCATGATGATCGGCACATCGTGGATCGCCGGAATCGCCCTCACCGCCGCGGCCACCGCGCCGCCGTGCATCACCGGCATATGGTAATCGAGCAGCAGGAAGTCGTACGGATCTCCCTCCCCGCTCGCCTGGCACAAGGCGACAATCGCGCCGGTGCCCGATTCCAGACTATCGTTCCGCATTCCCCAGGCCGTCACCTGTTCCCGGAGCACACGCCGGTTCACCTCGTTATCGTCGGCAATCAGCACCCGCAAGCCGCGCAACCCGGTCAGCGGCACCGGCTCCGGCTCTGACTGGAAATCGAGAACCAAGGGTATTTCGAACCAGAACGTAGAACCGCTGCCCACGCGGCTCTCGACGCCCATCGACCCGCCCATCAAATCCACCAGTTGTTTCGAGATCGCCAACCCCAGCCCCGTGCCGCCATACCTGCGCGTGGTGGAACCGTCCACCTGACTGAATTTCTTGAACAGGAGCGCGATCTTGTTCTGAGCGATGCCCAGCCCGGTGTCTCGAACCGCAATTCGAATGTTGGCTTTTTCCGTGTCCATTTCCTCGCAGGCAACGGTAGTCGAAACCTGGCCGTTCTGGGTGAACTTGACCGCATTCCCCAACAGGTTGGTCACAATCTGGCGAATGCGCCCGCCATCGCCCAGGAAACGGTAGGGCAGCGCCGCCGGATACTCCAGCACCAGGTCGAGGCCGCGAGCCGCCGTTTGTGGAGCCAGCATTTCATTCACATCTTCGATGACCTCGCGCAGATCGAACGGCAGGGATTCAATCTGCATCTTCCCCGCTTCGAGCTTCGAAAATTCCAGGATGTCGTTAATCACCGTGAGCAGCGCCTCGCCGGAGCGGCGTACGGTCTCGGCGCACTCCCGCTGTTCCGCTCCCAGATCCATGTCGAGCAGCAGGCCCGTCATGCCAATCACGCCGTTCATGGGCGTACGGATCTCGTGGCTCATGTTCGCCAGGAACTCGGACTTCGCCGCGGTCGCCTCGTTGGCCACCGCGCACGCTTCGTCCGCCACCTTCCAGGCAGCTCGCGAGCGGCGATATTGCCAGCAGGTCGCTCCGAGAATCAGGAAGAGCGCCCCGACCGCGCCGGTCAGCAGCAGGTTGCGTTGCTTCGCTTCTTCCGTCAGATCAATCGTCAGGGTGTCGTTGTTGGACTCGTGGTACCAGTGAAAATAGATGCCCGCCCTGGTGCCGTCGCGCGCCATTTCGCTGATTTCCTCCCGCAGCGCTTTCGCTGCCCGGATCGCCTCCCAATTGCCGCGCACCGCACCGATTCCGGCGTTGCCATATCCGTTCGGAACAGGTATGTAGCGAAAGGACCGGCCCGCGCATGGACCTGTTTGAACTTCTCCGATACGCTGCTCCACCCGCTCCGCCACCAGGCCTCCGTCGGCATCCCCGGAGCAGATAGCGCGGAAGATCCCCGCATCCTCTGCCTCCCTTTCGACCTGTGCTGCGGGAAAAAACCAACGGGCGGCGGCCTCCATCATGCCCGGCGGGTATTTGGCGGCAAGGCGCCCGTTCATCTGGCTGGCGCTGGTCAGCCGGCTGTTTTGATCCACCACCAGCCAATACCGCACAAAGGTATAAGGACGGCTCACAAAGAAACGGGATCTTCGCCACGGAAGGTCGCTGAAGATGGCCCACAGGTCTGTTTCACCCACGCTTAGCGACCGTTCTGAGCCTGCTCCGCTTTGCACCCACTTGAGGCGGATGCCCCGGCGCCGCGCCGCCTCCTCCATCACATCGATGACCGCCCCTCTCGCAGAGCCATCCGGACCGACAAACTGGCTCGGAGGGACCTCCTCGTAGCCGATACGAAAGGCGCGTCCGCGCAGATCCGGCGCCCGGGATTTTTCGACTCCCACCGCAACCGCGATCAGCGCCAGAACCGACGCCGCCACGTAACCAGGAGCTCTCGACATGATAGATCTGACCGTCATATCGTCCTTAAACGACGATAATTTGCTCAATATGACCGTCCAAGGAGCCTTAATGGACCATAAACGGGTTTACTTGACCAATCTGCCTAACTCCATGTGGCGCGAGCTTCAGCTTGCAGCATCGGCTTCAGCCGATGTCCGGCCAGAACGCACAAAAGCGAAGACATCGGCTGAAGCCGATTCTGCAAGCTAAAAGCTCGCGCCACCTGCGCAGGCGATTAGCGGCGAAATGCCAGGACTGCGTTCAGGCCGCCGAAAGCGAAGGAGTTGGAGAGGGCCCACTCGACTTCCGCCGCGCGGGCGACGTTGGGGACGACATCCAGGTCGCAAGCGGGGTCGGGGCCGAGGAAATTTGCGGTGGGAGGGATCACGCCGCGGGAGAGCGCCAGCAGCGTCGCCGCGGCTTCGAGCGCGCCCGCCGCGCCCAGCGCGTGGCCGTGCATCGATTTGGTGGAGCTGACCAGGAGCTTCGTGCCGCAAACGGTGCGGATGGCTTCGGTCTCGGTGGGATCGTTGGCCAGAGTCCCGGTGCCGTGGGCATTGATGTAGCCAATGGCCTCGGGCGCCGCGCACGCGTCTGAAAGCGCGGCACGCATCGCGCGGGCGGCGCCTTCGGCGAGAGGCTGCGTGAGATGATGCGCGTCGCTGGACATGCCGAAGCCGGCGATTTCGCCATAAACATGAACGCCGCGAGCCTGCGCACGTTCAAGCGGCTCCAGCACCAGCATGCCCGCGCCTTCGCCCAGGATGAGGCCCTTGCGATCGCGTGAAAAGGGGCGGCAGGTGTCGGGCGAAACGGCGCGCATCCCTTCCCACGCTTTCAGCATCCCCGGCGAGAAGGGCGCTTCACTGCCGCCGGCGATGGCGAGCTCCGCGGCGCCGCTGCGGACCATCCAGAATGCCTGGCCGATGGCGTGATTCGCGGAGGAGCAGGCGGTCGAAACGGTGTAGACGGGGCCGGTGACGCCGTGCTCGAAGGAGATGCGGCTGGCTCCGGCATTGGCCATCGTTTTGGGGATGGCGAAGGGCGAGAAGCGGGTCTGCTTACGCTCGTAATAATCGCGGAAGGATTCGTCTTCGCTGGTCTGGCCGCCGCTGGAGGTGCCGGTGACGATGGCTGCGCGCTCCTGTAACGCAGGGGTCCAGACGACGGCCGCATCGAGGACGGCTTCCCGGGCGGCGACCGCGGCGAATTGCGCGAAGCGGTCGAGGAGCGCCGTCTCCTTTTCCTCAAAATGATCGGCCGTGCGATAATCGCGAGCCTCGGCCGCATTCGGGAAACGAACGGTTCCGGGAGCGACCAGCTCCATCGCGCGGATGCCGCTTCGTCCGGCGGCGAGCGCTTGCCAGAAGGATTCGCGATTCGCGCCCAGCGCGGAAATGACGCCGATGCCGGTGACGGCAACGCGCCTCAAGCAACTCCTTCTTCAGGAACGGCTTTCTGCGCAGCTTTTTGCGCCACCAGAAGTGCGACGCCCTGCGCCATCTGCCGCACGGACTTGATCTCACGCGCTTCTTCGTCGGGGATGTCGACGTTGAATTCGCTTTCGAGAGCGAAGATCAGATTGATGCCGTCGAGCGAATCGATTTTCAACTCTTCGAAGGTGCTGTCGATGGTCACGGTTTCGAGGGGAATGCGCTGCGTTTTCGCGATCACCCGGATGACGCGGGCCTGCAGGTCTTCTGACAGCTCAGCGGAGTCTCCCGAAACCAGATCGTCACCCATTCATTCATAATATAGCCGCCCTCAGGAGCGCGCGACGGCGGATTCCACAAAGATTTTACAAATTTGCAAGGGGCCGGAGCCGGGCAAGGCGGGCGCATCGTGCAACCATTAAATTGTGCGAGCGTTGCTTCTTGCAATTTTGGCGCTGGCCAATTTACCGGCGTCCGATCTCGATTCCGGCTACCGGTCCATGTACGATCTCGACTTCGCGTCCGCGCATCAGAACTTTGCGACATGGAAAGGCGCGAATCCGGACGATCCGATGGGTCCGGTATCGAACGCCGCGGCATATCTTTTTTCGGAGCTGGAGCGGTTGCACGTGCTCGATTCCGAATTGTTCGTGGATGACGATAAGTTCCGTCTGCGCGGGCATCTGGCGGCCGATCCCGGGGTGAAACGCGCCTTTGACGAGGAACTGGCGGGCGGGCGGCGATCCGCGGAACGCGTCCTGGCGCATGCGCCCGACGATCAAAATGCGCTGCTGGCCGACGTGATGGCGCATGGGCTGGAGGCGGATTATCTATCGTTGATCGAACATCGGGACCTGGCGGCGCTCGGCGTTGTGAAGGAGGGCCGCGTGCTCGCCGTGCATCTGGCCAACAGCCATCCGGATTGCTATGACGCGTACCTGGCGATCGGGGTCGAGAACTATCTGCTGAGCCTGAAGCCCGCGCCGGTGCGCTGGATATTGGGCTGGGCCGGCGCGCAAACCAATAAAGACGTGGGCATCGCCAAGCTGCGCCTGACGGCCGAGAAAGGAACTCTGTTGCAGCCCTATGCGCGGATGCTGCTGGCGGTGGCCGCGCTGCGCGACAACGATCGCGGGACAGCCGCGCGGATCCTGGAAGGACTGGCGCGCGAATTTCCGCACAACCGGCTTTATCGAACCGAACTCGAGCGAATAAAGAGCGCAAAATAGATCTATGAGAATTGCCAGTGCCGCCACGGCGCTACCGAAGCATCGTTACGATCAGCAGACGATTCTGGAGGCGCTGAAATTTCATTGGGCGGGCCAGTTGGAGGCGCCCGACATGTTGGACCGGCTGCACGCGCGCACTGGCGTCGAGACGCGATCGCTCGCGCTGCCCATCGAGGCGTACCCGGAATTGAAGAACTGGGGCGAGGCGAATCAGATCTGGATCGATACGGCGTGCGAGCTGGGCCAGAGCGCGATCTGCCAGGCTCTTACGCGCGCGGGGCTTTCGGTGCAGGACCCGGCGGCGATTTTCTTTGTCTCGATCAGCGGCGTCGCCAGCCCGTCGATCGATGCGAAGCTGGTGAACCTGATGGGGCTGAATCGTAATATCAAACGGGTGCCGATTTTCGGGCTGGGATGCGTGGCCGGAGCAGCGGGGATCGCGCGCGCCGCGGACTACGTGCGCGCTTTCCCCGATCAGGCGGCGCTGCTGCTGTCGGTGGAATTGTGCTCGCTGACGATCCAGCGCGACGATCTGTCGATCGCGAATCTCATTTCTTCGGGTTTGTTCGGGGACGGCGCGGCGGCAGTCATCGTTTGTGGAGACGACCATCCAGGAGGTGGGCCGCGGATTCTGGCGACGCGTTCCGTTTTCTATCCCGGTACCGAAGACGTGATGGGGTGGGACATCGGCGAGCGGGGCTTCCGCATCGTGCTCTCGAAAGAAGTGCCGAATATGGTGTATCGCCACTTGGCCGGCGATATCGACGCGTTTCTCGCCGACCACGATCTCGGCCGCGGCGATATCGGGGCGTGGGTGATGCATACGGGAGGGCCGGCGATTCTGACCGCCACGGAAAATGCGCTCGATCTGCCCGACGGCGCGCTCGAAGCGTCGTGGGATTGTTTGCGCCGAGTGGGGAATCTTTCTTCGTCGTCGGTGCTGTTCGTGCTGGAGGATTTTCTCGAACGGAAGAAGCCCGCGCCGGGAACCTACGGGCTGCTGGCCGCCATGGGTCCCGGATTTTGCTCGGAACTGATTTT
>JBEKOZ010000170.1:0-8543 GCA_049521275.1 Bryobacteraceae bacterium
GGCGCGGACGCGGGCGTCCGCCCTACTCTCGTTGGACGGAGAGGAGGGCGTGGACGAAGAGGAACCTACTGGACGGACAGGAAGGCGTTGGCTTGCGATTGCTGGCCGTCCGCCGTGGTGGCGATGACGGCGGCGTCGCCCGCGGCCAGGGTTGCTGGAACCGTGACGTTGATCTGGTAGAGTCCGGCCGCGATCAAGCCGGCGTAGGTTACCGTCGCCGGCACGCCTCCGATGGTGATCGTCGGAAGAGCGGCTAACACGAGTGGGGAGGTGATGGCGGTGCCGTTCGGGGTGACGGTTTCGGTGGCGCCGAATCCGTTCGCGTAGAGCGCGATGGTTTCTCCCGGCGCGACCGGGGTGGTGACTCCGGCGATCAGCGTAGAGGGGCCGGTGATCGCACCGTCGGCGTGGGTCGACAAAATGTATTTGTTGCCTGTCAGCCAGAAGAATGCCGGAGCCGAGGTCTGGAGCGTGACGCTCGCGGGAGCGCTGATCTGGTCGTTGTTGTTCACCTGAATCTGCGCGGCTCCCAGGGCGGCATTGGCGGGAATCAGGAAATTAATCTGCGAGGGGCTGACGTAATAGATGGAGGCGGGCGCGCCGTTGACCGAGACGCTGACGCCGTCGATAACGGTGGGCAGGGTGTTACCCGAAAAATCCGTGGCCGCCCAGCTGCGGGTGGAAAAGGACAGCCCGCCTCCGGTCACCATGGCCCAGGTATTGGGAGCGAGCGATGCCTGAAAGCTGGCGGCGTTCAACACCGTGGCGCCGGTGAAGGAAGGCGGAGCCTGAATGCTGCCGAACAGGCCGTGCGATTCGGCCGCCTCGCCATAAGGGCCGGGAATGCCGGCGGTGAAATAGAGCGTGGAGGTGTCGCCACCCTTGCCGCCGTTTCCAAACAGCAATCCCCACAGCCCGAGGATGGCCACGGGATGGCCGGTGGGGTCCTGCAAAGTGCCGAGCTTGGTGCCTTTGGCCGGATCGAAGGCGTTGATGGTGCCGTCTCCGAAATTGCCGACCAGCAGCGCGCCGGAGAATTGTCCGAAAGTGGCGGGTGCGATCTGCATGCCCCACGGCGAATTGAGCGCGCCCTTGGAAATCAACTGGGTGAGCAGGTTGCCGGAGGCGTCAAAAATATCCACGTAGCCATTGCCGGCGCCGGACACATCGTCATGCTTGGCGGAGTCCTGCAAGGCGTATGTGACATAAATGCTGCCGCCGAAGTTGGCGATCCCGAAGGGAGCGAAGCCCGCCGGAATCGAGGGATCGACGAAGGCCTTGGAGGCGGAGATGGGATTGAAACTGCCGTCGAACATGTCGACCACGCCGTTATGGAAATCGGTGACGTAGAGAACCGGCGCGGTGGCGGTTCCACCGAGAACGCATCCTTTATAGACGGCGTTGGCATTGGAGCTGTTCACGGATATGGTGGCCACACCCGCGGGCGAGACCGAGCCGTTCCAGCCGGAGACGGTGCCATCCTCCGTGCAGAAGATGAAGCTGGCCGCTTTTCCGTCGGCGAGCAGGAACGAGGTCGTGGTGTTGGCGATGACGCCGCTTACTGCTCCTCCGGTGGGCGCGGTGGGCGTTGGGATGTCGACCACCAGCGAGATGGGCGCGCCGGTGGTGCCGTAGAGGGTGGAAGTTCCGGTGCCATTATTCCCAATCCAGAAGGGACTGCTGGCGGTGGTGGCGATGCCCCAGGGATTGACCAGGTTCGGATCTTCGAAATCGGCGGTGTTTGGTAAATCTGAAACCAGGTTGTGAACGAGGTAGCTGTTGGTTGGGCTTGGCGTGGCAGGCGCCGCGGCGGACGAAATGGAAGCGACGGACGCAAACAGCGCGGCAGTGCGGAAAATAGCACAGAAAATCGGCTTATGCATGGCAGTGGAATGCCCCCTTCGTCAAAGCTTGCCTCTTCCAGAGCGGGGGAATGCCTCTTTCTTGTAAAACATCCGTAAAAAGGTGAGCGTGGGGGTAGTGTCTGAGATGTCGTGGTTCGGTGTTGGTATACTTGTAAGTTAAGAAATTTGTCCCTCAGCTAACAAAGCAGGAGTTTTCACCTTTTATGTTTGATCTGTTCCGCAGCCGCCAGAAGGCTGTCCGCTACATGCTCATCGGGCTGCTATCGGTCGTGGCCCTTTCGATGGTCACGTATTTGATTCCGGGGTTTGGGAGTCCGACGACGAAAACGGTGGGCGATGAGGCGACGATCGCCGAAGTCGGCAACCTCAAGGTCACCGCCCAGGAAGTGGTCACGGCGATGTCGCGCATCATGCAGCGCGGCCAACTGCCACCGGAAATGATCGAGGCGTACGTGCCGCAGGTGGTCAGCGGGATGGTGGATGAACGGGCGATCGAGTATGAATTCACGCGCCTGGGACTGACGGTGTCAGATGACGAAGTGCTGGTCGGCCTGGAGACGGACAATCCAACTTACTTCAAAGAGGGAGTGCTGGTTTCGAAAGACGAATTCGAACAGAGGCTGGCGCAGCAGGGCATGACGCTTCAGGACGTGGTGGACGCCATGCGGCGCAGGTTGATGTCGCGCAAGGTGGAGAACATCGTCTACGCCACCATACTGGTGCCGGATAGTGAAGTCGAGCAGGAATACAAGCGCCAGAAGGAGCGGGTGACGATTCAGTACATCGTGTTTCCGCCGGCCAAGTTCCGCGACGACGTGAAGCTGACTCCCGACGAAGTGCACAAAATGTTCGAGTCGCATCATGCGGAGTATTTCGAACCGGAGAAGCGGTCCTTCCAGGTGCTGATCGTGGATCAGGCGAAGCTGGAACAGACGATGACGATTCCCGATGCGGACCTGCATGCGACTTATTCGGCGTCGATGGATAATTTCCGGATCCCGGAACGCGTGAAGGCCCGGCACATCCTGATCAAGGCCGACGAGAAGGCTTCCGCCGCGGAAAAGAAACAGGCGCTGGCGAAGGCCGAGGATATTCTAAAACAATTGAAAGCCGGCGCGGACTTCACGCAACTGGCGCAGAAAAATTCCGACGACACCTCGAATGCGCCGAAGGGCGGGGACCTGGGCTTTTTCGTGCGCGGGCAAATGGTGCCGGAGTTCGATACCGCGGCGTTCGCGTTGAAGCCGGGACAGTTGAGCGGCATTGTGACCACCAAGTTCGGCTATCACATCCTCCGGGTGGACGAAAGAGAGGCGGCGCGGGTGAAGCCGTTCGAGGAAGTAAAAGAGCAGCTGGCGACCGAGTTGAAGAAGCAGCGGGTCACGGAGCTGATGCAGAAGACGGCGGACGATGTGCATGACGCGCTGGTGAAGTCCCCGGGTTCGGCCGCCGAGGTCGCGAAGAAATTCGGCGTGGAACTGGCGACGGTAACGGACGCCCACGCGGGGGCTCCCGTGCCGACGCTGGGGTCGGTGCCGGAGATCGACAACGCGCTGGCGCAGATGAAGCCAAACGACGTGACGCCGGTACTGACGCTGCCCGCGAATCGCCTGGTGGTCGCGGTGCTGACCAAGCGGATTCCCTCGCGTGGGTCGACCTTTGAAGAAGCGGAGAGCAAGGTTCGCGACCGCTTGATTTCCTTGAAGTCCATGACGGTGGCCAAGGACAAGGCGCGGGAAGCGGCGGCGAAAATTCGCGCCGGCGAGGATATGGCCAAAGTGGCCAAAGAATATAAGCTCGAGCTGGCTTCTCCGCCCGCGTTCGGCCGCGCCGATTCGGTGGAAGGGTTGGGCGCGGCCAATTCCATCAAAGAAGTATTCAAGAGTCCGGTGGGCGCGATCCTGGGACCGACCGACGCGGGGAACAAAGATGTTGTCTACAAGTTGACGGCGAAGATGGACGCGGATATGGCGGGCTTTGCGGCGGAGAAAGACACGATTCGGGAGACCCTCCGCCAGGAGCGGGCCAAGGAGCGGCTGGACCTGTTCATGGACAGCGTCAAGACGAGGCTCACGGCGGAGAAGAAGCTAAAGGTCAATGACGACCTGCTGAAGAAACTGGCGGCGGCAATGAAGCGCTCTTAAATGCTCGGCACGCTGCTGGACGTCTGGCGCAGCCTGACGGATCCGGATCGACTGATCCATCTGCTGACGCAGGTGCTCACCGGCTGGCTGGGTTATGCCCTGCTGGCGAGCGTCGTCTTCGCCGAAACCGGGCTGCTGGTGGGCCTTTTCCTTCCGGGAGATTCGTTGTTGTTCACGGTGGGCGTGGTGTGCGGCGCGGGCGATCTGGACATCGTGAAAATCTGCGTGTTGTTGACCGCGGTCTCGATTCTGGGCGACCAGAGCGGATATTTTCTGGGATATCGCACGGGTCCCAAAATTTTCTCGCGCCCGGATTCGCGATTGTTCAAGCAGGAATACGTCCGGCGGACGCAGGCTTTCTACGAAAAACATGGCGGGAAAACGCTGATTTATGCGAAATTTGTGCCGATCGTGCGCACCTTCGCGCCCTTCATGGCCGGCGTCGGACAGATGAAATACTCCCGGTTCCTGGCGTTCAATATTTTCGGCGGATTGGGCTGGGTCCTGTTGGCGACGCTCGCCGGATACAAATTGGGAGCGGTGCCGATGGTCCGGCACAACTTCGAAAAAGTGGTCATCGGCATCGTCCTCCTCAGCGTGCTGCCCATGGCGATCCACTATGTGCGCTCGCGCAAGGAATCAGCGTAGTTTCTTCACCGCGGCCTGCACCACGGCGTCGCGCTGCATTTCGATCTCGTCACCCTTGGCGACGCCGAATTTAAGACTGATCAGCTCCTGCTGCAAGCGGCTCTGAATCCACGCGCGATCCCTCAGGAACTCGCTCACCGGCGGCTGGATGCGCTGCGTGGAAAGGAACACGCGGAACTCGTCGAGAAGCTCCGGCGCGACCACGAAATCGGCGGCGATCTCGTGAGTCTGGAGGTACTCGCTCGCGAAGGTCGTGACCGTTCCGCTCGAGTCCAGCACCGCTTCCAGACGGCTGAGCTCGAACGGCGAGACAGCTTCATCGGGCTGAATCCCGCCGCCGCCGCGCACCTCGCGGCCGGAATCGGTGTGAAACGATCCGCGCGGCGCAATCGCCTTCGCGTCCAGTTGACCGAACGCCAGTGGCTTCTGGATGGAGCGGCCGCTGGGCGTGTAATAAAACGCCGTGGTCAGCGCGAGCCCGCTGTTGCTCGACAGCGAGTAGACGCGC
This sequence comes from Bryobacteraceae bacterium, assembly GCA_049521275.1. Lineage (GTDB taxonomy): Bacteria > Acidobacteriota > Terriglobia > Bryobacterales > Bryobacteraceae > Palsa-187. The sequence continues at coordinate 5,166 of JBEKOZ010000170.1, forward strand.
TGGACCAGGCCCTTGCCGTAACTCGGTTCACCGAGAATCGTCGCGCGGTCGTGATCCTGCAACGCGCCGGCGAGAATCTCCGATGCGCTGGCGCTCTTTCCGTTGATCAGGACCGCCACGGGAAACTTGTAAGGCCGCGCGATTTTGGGCACGCGAACTTCCTCCGTCTTCGCGCTTCGCCCCTTCACGCTGAACACCAGCTGATCCGGCGCGAGAAACAAGGAGGCCGTTTCAAGCGCGGCCTGCACGGAGCCGCCGGGGTTGCTCCGCAAATCGATCACCAGGCCTTCGAGCTTCTCTCCGCCCAGCGATTCAATCTTCTGGCGGGCCAGCTTGCCGGTGGCTTCCTCAAAATTGGCGATGCGCACATAGCCGATACCGGGAGCCAGGAGGAAGGCGCGATCGATGCTCGGCTCATCCATCAGCTCCGGTTTCAAGGTGAGTCTCTGGACGCGGGCGTTCCCGGGCCGGCGCACGTAAAGCTGCGCTTCCTGCTGCCGCGCGACTGAGAGGAGCTGCACCAGTTGATCGAAGTCCAGCCGCGCCAGCTCGTATCCATTGATCGCCAGGATCTCGTCGCCGGCCGTCAGTCCGGACTTCGCCGACGGCGTCCCCTCCATGGCCTGCAGGACGATCACGCGGCCGGGAAGCACGCTGACGATGCTCCCAAATCCCTTGCTCTCGCTGTTCTGCATGTGCTTCAACTGGTCGAACTGGCCCGGGTCGAAGAAGATCGAGTGCGGGTCGAGCACCTTGAGCATGCCGGGAATCGCGCCCTGATAAAACGCCGCATCGGGCGCCACCGGATCGGCGGCTTCGCGATCCGCGATGTTGAATACGTCGATCATTTTTTTCAAATCGCGCGCCAGTTGATCCGCCGGATCGTCCTCGGCGGGCGCGAGAAAAAGAAGCAATGCAAAAAGGGGCATCATCACCGGCTGTAACGCATCGCCTTTCGCGATTCGTGGCGTTCCACGGCGAGCTCGATCAGGCGGTCGATCAACTCGGGATATTTCAATCCGCTCGCTTCCCACATTTTCGGATACATGCTGATCGACGTGAATCCTGGGATGGTATTAATCTCGTTGATGAAGAATTTTCCCGTCGCCGTTTCCAGAAGAAAATCGACGCGGGCCATCCCTTGGCACTCGACGGCCTGGTAGCAGGCGACGGCCAGCCTCTGGATCTCGCTGGTCTGCTCCGCGCTGAGATCGGCTGGAACAATGGTCCGCGCCCGGTTGAGAAGATACTTGTCTTCGTAATCGTAAAAATCGCGCGACGGCAGAATCTCGCACGGCACGGAGGCCTTCGGATCGTCGTTGCCCAGCACGGAGCATTCGAACTCACGCCCGACAATCCCGCGCTCGACGATGATTTTACGGTCGAACTCACCCGCCAATCGGAGGGCCGGTCCGAACTCCTCTCTCGATTGCACCTTTGAAATTCCCACGGATGAGCCGAGATTGGCGGGCTTCACGAACATGGGAAAAACTAAAGGGATCGCTGGTACTTGAATCCCCACATGAACGTAATACTCCACCACAGGCAATCCGCTGGCCGCGCACAGCCGCTTCATGACGTCCTTATCCATCGATATGGAAGACGCCAGCACGCCCGCGCCGACGTACGGTAAATCGGCAAGCTCCAACAGTCCCTGCACCGTCCCATCCTCGCCGAAGGTGCCGTGCAGGACAGGAAACACCACGTCGATGTCCGGATTGCCGCCAGGCTCGGGCGAAATCGCACGCGGGTGCCAGCAGCCTTCCTTCGATATGAGAATCCGCTGGACCTCGTACTTGGCCGGGTCCATAGCGTTGATGATCGACTCGGCGGAGTTGAGCGACACTTCATGCTCACCGCTTCGCCCGCCGTAAACAACCGCCACGCGTAGTTTGCTCACAATATTCTCTGCCCCATCGCCGACATCACTAGTTCGACGCCTAACAGCGCCGTTCGGTTCACTTCATCGATCACCGGATTCACTTCCACGATCTCCATCGACGTCATGCGTCCGCTATCGCAGATGATTTCCATCGCCAGGTGCGCCTCCCGGTACGTCATTCCGCCGCGCACAGGAGTTCCCACGCCAGGCGCCTCGCTGGGGTCCACCGAATCCATGTCGAAAGAAAGGTGGAAGCCCGCCGTGTTTTTGGACGCGCGCTCGATGGCTTCGTGGATCACACTGCGCAAGCCGCGCTCATCCAGATCGCGCATGGTGTAGGCGTGAACACCGGCCGCGCGCACCAGCTGGCGCTCGGCCTCATCCACGCTGCGTAGCCCGACAATGGCCACGTTCGCAGCGTCGATCATCGGCGCATAGCCGCCCAGGTGCGTCAGCTCGCGGGGCCCGATGCCGATCGAGCACGCGAGCGGCATTCCGTGAATATTGCCGCTCGGACTCGATTGCGGAGTGTTCATGTCGGCATGGGCATCGATCCAGATCAACCCCAGTTTCCGGCCCGACTTTCGATAGTGATTCGAAATTCCGGCGATGGTTCCGATGGCAATCGAATGGTCGCCGCCCAATACCAGCGCCACCTTCGCTTGATCGGCTGCCTGCGCCACCATCTCCATCAGCCGGGTGCAGGTGTGCGCGATCTGCGGCAGATAGCGGGCGCTTTCAGGACCGACGGGCGACGTTTCGGGCTGATCGACCAGCACATTGCCCAGATCCTCGACTTCATAGCCAAGCGACGCCAGCTTCTCGTTGAGATTCGCCAGGCGCAGCGCGGAAGGCCCCATATCGACCCCGCGGCGTCCCGCGCCCAGGTCCATGGGCGCGCCGATGATTGCGATATGAGATTGCTTCATTCGGGGAACAAACTGGGCCGCGCGTGAACGGTCATACTTTCATTATCGCGTGCTCCATTTCGAGCGCTACTGAGCCGCGACCACAGGGAGCGGTCGAATCGAACCACGTGTTCAACCCTACGGCCTGGTGCGATACAGCATCCGTGGGAACGCGATGGTTTCCCGAATATGCTCCAGCCCGCACATCCACGCGACGAACCGCTCCACTCCCATGCCGAAGCCGGCGTGCGGAACGCTGCCGTAGCGGCGCAGATCCAGGTACCAGTTGAACGCTTCCTCCGGCAAATGATGCTCCGCCAGCCGCTGCTTCAACAATTCGAGCGAGTGGATGCGCTGGCCTCCGCCGATGATCTCGCCGTACCCTTCGGGCGCAATGAAATCGACGCCGAGCGCGACTTCCGGGCGATCGTCGGCCGGCTGGAAATAGAACGCCTTCACGGCCGTGGGATAGCGGTCGACCATCACGGGACGGTCCAGATCCTCGGTGAGCAGCGTCTCATCGGTGTTGCCGAAATCCCCTCCCCAGACGATTTCGCTGCCCTTGGCCTGCAGCTTCAGAACGGCTTC
>JBEKOZ010000171.1:0-16359 GCA_049521275.1 Bryobacteraceae bacterium
TCGCGGCGGGATTCGGATTGAACGGATTATTCACCGAATTGTCGAACACCGCGCTGACTTCGATACGCGTGCCGCGCGGCAGCGGCTTCGGCGTCTCCAGGTAGTAATAAGGCTGCCAGTTGAAATCGTACTGGGGGACGTCGAGCAGAATTTCCGATTCGCCGCTCGGATACACGGCGCGGAAGATCATCGATTTACCTCGCAGGTGCATGTGCACGCGCATGCCGACCAGCTCCACGTTTTCGCGCATGACGGACACAGCGTCGAGGCGGTAATTGGCCTCGCCGGGAGGGATCTGCAACCAGTGCGCGGCGGCCTGCATCGCCACAATCTGCTCAGTGGGCGGCTTCTTCGCAAAGATCATGCCGATCCTGGTGCGGTCGTGCGCGGGCTTCCCGTTGGTGGTGTAATGCATTTGAAAAACGAGGTAGGAGCCGGCCTTGATCAGCCTCGCCTGGCCCGGCTTCCAAAATTGCGGCGCCATGCCGGGAGCGTAGCCGGCGAGATATTCCTGACCGCGAAACCCGTCGCCATGATCGACCACTACAATCGCGTGATGCACCACGCCGCGGTCGCTGGGCCGGACCTCCACCGTTTCCACCCACTTATCCTCGGTGAAATTCGTGGGCACGGGGATGTACTGATAGTTGATGACGCCGCTCGCGGGGACGGAGAATTCCTCGGGCATCTCGAAAACCACGTCGGGCTTGGGAATGCGCCATCCGTCCACCCAGGCGCGGGGCTTGGGCGCGTCGGCGGGATTTCCCTCGGCCGCGCCGGCGTCGATCCACGAAATGATGGTTTCCTTTTCGCCATGGGCGAGCGACAGGTCGTTCGCAAAATGCCCATAGCGGGGATCGGCCTGCCACGGCGGCATCTTGCCGGTGAGCACCGCGCCGCGGATCGCCTTAGCCCAGGGACGAACCTCTTTATAGGTGAGCAACGCCATCGGCGCGGACTCGCCCGGCCGATGACAGCCCTGGCAGCGATTCTGGAGAATCGGCTCGACGTCCTTGTGGAACGTGGGAGCGGGCGTGGCCCCATTCACGGAAACTAGCGGGATCAAAGTAGTGCACGCAAGTAACGGAAGCGAACGGGTCACGGCCACCTCTTTAAGATCATAACCTGAGTTGTGGCGATTCTGTATCGTCTACTTTAACCTTCGGACACCAGCGGCAAAAGCTGTACTGGACGCCGTGAACTTTCATGGGATACCAGCGATGCGCGCCCAGGGCACAGAGCGCGGCTTTGCACCAGTTCGATTCATGCGTCCGGTTCGGCCACAGCCTGGCCAACGACCTTAAATCATGCGCGTCCATCTTTACTTCGCTATTTCGCGGCGATCCGGTACTGCAAGCTGCGCTCGACCGAACGGCCCGCCAGCTCCACCGTGATTCTCACTTCGTAGTCGCCCGGGTAGGCGATGGGTTGCAGCGCCATCGGTATGGCGCCCGAGGAATCGGGTTGGGGCAGCACCGATTGTTGCGTTGCAAGCACCCGGCCGCTCTTTAAGAATTGCGTCCGGAGCGTTGCCGTTTGCTGGCCCTCCTCTGGATATACGACGAAATAAATGTAGGGCAGCGCTCCTGCCGGAAGCGTCGTGGAGACGAACGGCTGCGCTCGCTTACCCGGAACTTCGAACGGGTCCGAAGCGTCCGCCGGCCGATCGAGCGTGTGGACGCCGCGCACCAGCATCACGTCGCTGACGTCCGGCCCGGGCTGCTCCCGGCTCTCGATCTGAAAAACATTGGTGCTGGCGCGGTTCCCTTCCTGGTCGACCACCGCGGTCTCCACCGTGTAATGCCCTGGACTCAGATTCACCGCATGCTCGTAAATCATCTTGTCGGAGCGCAGCCCAGCCAGGTAGTCGTCGCCGACCTCGGAAGGCACATCCCGGCTCGCCCGGTCCACAATCTCGCCCTGCGCATTCTTCACCAGCGCCAGCAGGTACGCGTGATATCTGTGCTTCTTCACGTTATCTTCGGCCGTCGCGGTAAGGCTCGCGATGGGAACCTCGAAGGCGATGGCGTATTGCGACGTTCCCTTTCCGGACCGGAAGCGAAACGCTTTTGCGCCGAAATCGAAGGCATGCGGCCGAGGCTTGGCATCCAGCGCCAGCAGCGCTCCGAAGTCGCCCGCCGTCAGCGGACCTTCCCCGGTTTCGGGGACCGCGAAATACCCGTTGCGGGTTTGCACGCGCAGGCCCGCGGGCGTCACCTTGACCTCGATTTTTCGAAAATGCCCGTCGGCCGATGGCGCCGCCGGCCGGTAGGCGAGCTCATGGTGCGTGTCCACGTCCTCCATCACCTTGGCGAGCAGCGCTTCCGTATTGTTAGTGTTGGCGATGATGAATCCGCCGGTGCTCTCGGCAATCTCCCGGAGCGCCTCCTGTTTGTTGGTGCTCAACACGGCGAATGCCAGAAAGTCCGTCTGTTTCATGGACTGCATCAACTGCTCGGCAGACGATGGTCCAATCGTGCTGCTTCCTCCCGGCGCGTATTTTCCGCCCGCGGACAGCCCGACGCTGGACTGCCCCTGACTCATGGCGGCGACCCCTTGCACCCCTGCGCTCGAGGTTTCGATCGGATTATAGAAAGGATCCAGGCCGTTGACGTCCAAGCCGTAAAACGTAATGCCGCCCTTGACTGCCAGCTTGATCAACGAATCCCAATATTCCAACTGATCAGGCGGCCGCGTCAGGCCAGTGCTCATCAGCAGCACGGTCTTCTGAAAGGGAAGTTCGCTCAGTTGTTTTACCAGGGTCTTGAGCGCGTCAATCTCAAACAACCCTCTGATCGTCGCGTCCTCCATGTCTCCACGCGTTCCCAGGGGATCTTGAGCGGACGCACCATCGACGCGCCCGGGCACTCCGGCGCCGGGGCTGGTGGCGACGGTAACGCCGGGCGCGACCGTGGTTGTGATCGCGCCGCTGCCGGCCAGGGGAGCGCCGAGAGTGCTGATGCTCAATCCATTCAGCATGGCGGCGGTATCCGGATTCAGTTTCGCAAGCTGGTTCTGGGAGGCCAGCTCGATGGCCTTCATCAGATTCGCCCGGTTGTTCGAAAAGGGAAACACCGGCCTCAGACCGGTTATATCCAGGCTGAATACGCCGATAAAGGTGTCCGGCCGCAGTTCCTTGTCGACAAACTTTCGCGCGGCGTCGAAGGCAAACGGCCGGGTCTCCTTGGTGATATCGTTCAGGATCAGGCAAACGACATTGACCGTCCGCAGCGGATTCGATGGGGGGCGCGCCTGGGCCGCGTCCAGGTGCAGCGCGTCGGGCTTGGTGGCCGCCAGCGCGATTTCCCGCTCCACCTCGGCGCGCACCTCGCGGCCCGGAACCAGGCGGAAGGACTTGATGTCCTGCCGCACGCCGTCCTCGTAAACAGACACCTGCGAAGGGTCGAGTTTGGTGACCAGTTTCCCATGCGCGTCGCGCACCACCACTTCCAGAAGAACTTCACGGGTCTGGCTCTGAAATACGACGTTGGCGTCGGGATTGGACTGTTGTGCGACGAGCAGGGTTGCCGACAGGACAAAAAGGACGCGCATAAGACTGTGACTTATAGCCAGTATATTCGGTTCCCGTTGCCGATATGTTTATTGGTAGTGTCCTAAGAGTGAGTTGCTTGTGTTTTTTGCTGGACAGCGCCCGAGGGGTCTCGTCCGAGCCTGGAAGGTGTAAACTACTCGTAGGAGGCTGACATGGAAGCGGCCCTGTTTGTAGCCATTTTCTTTTCGTTATTCATTGCCATTGCCTTTGCCTTTGTTCTGTCGGGAGAGCACTTCAGAGCAGCCGAGGACAGGGCGCGTGAGCGCCGAATGGCTGAGCGTAGGATGAATGCAAGGCTCCTGAGACTCAACATCTGATGCGTTTCTAAAAGCTCTTCATCATCTTCCAAAGGTTCTAAGAGAGCAGTTCTGCGATATCCCACACGCGATCCGTAATGCCTGCGTTATTCTTTAAAAAGGAGACAACGCGATGCCGGCTCTCGATTGGTCACAATGCCCAGCGGTGGAAAGCATACCTGGAAAGGTTAGCGGCGCCTGGACGTTCCGCAATTCGCGGACGCCGGTAAAACTGGTGTTCGAAAACCTCGAAGACGGCATGACTATCGACGAAATCATCGAGCAATATCCCGTTTCGCGCGAGGAGATTAAAGCCGTGCTCGACTTCGCCGCCCAGAGTCTCGAAAAACCCCCGAGCTTCTGAGCTGTGCTGCTATGTGGGGCGGGCTTTCAGCCGGCAGCCGCTCTCCGGAGCGGCTCTGTGTTCTTGCTACGAGAGAGCCTGCTTGGAAGCAGGCTGCCGGCTAAAATAGCCCGCCCCACTCCGTTAGATGGCCGCCCCGCGCCGCTCGTGATATCATCTCTGGAAACGCATACGGTTATGCATCCGCGTCCATCCGGCGGTATGAATTCGCTCGACGTCCTTTACGCGCAGGCCGCGGAGGCGGCGCGAACCGGCTCGCCTGGATTCTCTTTCGCCACCCGTTTCTTTCCGCTGGATTTACGGCGTGCCGCGCATGCCGTCTATTGGTTCTGCTATTACACGCGGCGCCTTGCCAGCCAGGCGGAGACTCCGGAACAGGGCCGCGCCGATCTGGACCTTTGGGCCTCCATGGTGACGGCCGGGCTGCGCGGGGAACTGGCCCGTCATCCGGTGCTGGACGTTTTTCTCGACACGGTGGACCAACGCGCCATCCCTCATGATCTGCCGCTCCAGATGATCGAAGGCGTGCGCATGGATCTCGAACAGACGCGCTACGCCAGTTTTTCGCAACTCCGCCACCGCTGCCACCGCGTGACCGGAACCGTGTCGCTCATGATGACCCATGTGGTCGGTTTCCGCGGCCCGGCGCTCGACTACATGGCGGATCTCGGTCTCGCCATCGAACTGACCGCGGTCCTGCGGGACGTGGGCGAACAGCTGGCGCACGGACGCATGTATCTGCCGCTCGAAGAGATGGAAGCGTTCGGATATTCCGAAGCCGACGCCGAACGGCACCTCCGCAACGACGCGTTCCAGAAGTTGATGGAGTTCCAGGCGGGGCGCGCGCGCGGCTATTATCAACAGGCGGAGCCGGGTCTCCCCCTGCTGGACCAGCGCGGACGCTTTGCCGTGAGAACCACCTTCGATATTTACCGCAAGACCCTCCGCCACATCGAAGCGTCTGGTTTTGACGTGTTCCACCGCCGCCCGGCGGTGCCCGCGGTGGAGCGTGCCTGGATCACCGCTCGCTCCATGGCCGGCCCCATTACGCGCAGCCTGTGGAGGGCCATGAGTGCTTAGTGAGCTTGACCCGGGCATCAGCCTTTGGGTCGGGCTGGGAGTCGCCGTCCTGTTCATTGCGTTTTTCGTCCGGTCCCGCCTGAACTTTCTGAGAATCCCGAAACTGCCCGCGGTCAGGAGCGGAGCCGCGCCGGATTGCATGGTCGTCATCCCGGCGCGGAATGAAGCAGCCAACATCGCCCGGGCGGTGAGGAGTTTTCCGCACGACACCGTTATTGTGGTCGACGACCATTCCGGGGACGGCACCGCGGAGGCGGCGCGCAAGGCGGGCGCCGGAGTCCTCGTGGCGCCGGATCTGCCGGCCCGGGCAAGCGGAAAATCCAACGCCTGCGCCGCCGGGGCGAGCGTGCTCCGGTCGCGCTGGGTACTGTTCGCCGACGCCGACACCTGGTTTGACGAAGGCTTCCTGTCCGCCACCGTCGCCGCTGCCGAGACCAGCGGGCTGTCGTTCCTCTCCCTCTATCTGCGGCCGGAGTTCGCTTCGTTTTCAGAAAACGTGCTGGTTCCGTGCGCCGTGGCGCTCTATTTTGCGGGCGTCGCGCCCCGCGGCGATATCAGGCAAAGCTTCAACGGCCAGTGCATCCTGGTGCGGCGCGACGCCTACGAATTTATCGGGGGACACTCGGCCGTGATCAGCAGCGTCTTCGACGACGTGAAGCTGGCCCAACTGGCGAAACGCCATCGGCTCACGTTAGCCATTGCACGCACCAACCTCGGCCACGTGCGATTTCATCCCGGCGGCCTGTGGAGCGGGTTCGAACGCAATGCCTTGCGCTTCCTCATGGTCAGCCCGTGGAACGGCCTCACCATTGTTTCCGCGGCGTGCGTCGCCGCGCTGTGGCTGCCGGCGCTGATCTGGCTGGCGGTCGACCGGCAGTGGGCCGCGGTCGTCGCCTTCGCCCTGCTGCCGTCGGCGCTGCTCGGACCCTGGTACCGTAATCCGCTCCGCGCGCTGCTCGCCCCGCTGGGAATCTGCGGCATGTTCCCCGTCATCGCCAACGGATTGATCGCCGCGCTCACCGGGCGCCGCCTCGAATGGAAAGGGCGGGCGCTCTGAAAGCGCTAATATAATTGCGTGCCCGATATCGCCGTACTGGACGACGATGTTGATTTTCGGAACTACCTCGAAGATCTGCTGAAGGACGAGGGTGGCCTCACCGTGCGTGCGTTCGCCCATCCCCAGGAGTTCTTCGCCGCCTGCGAGGAGCAGTTGCCGGAGATCGTCCTGCTGGACATGAAAATGGGCGACGTCGGCGGCGACCGCGTGCTGGAACAATTGCTGACGCGCTGGCCCGGGCTCTGCGTCATCATCATCACCGGCTATCCCTCGCTCGAGGATATGCGCGCCACCTTCAAGCTGAAGGTCTTCGATTACCTCGCCAAGCCGTTCACCCTCGCGCAGCTTCGCCAGGTGCTGAAAAATGCCGCCGAAGCCTTCGGCCTGGACCGTTCGCCGCAGGACCGCCTGCGGGAACGCCTGGGCCATGGCATCAAAATGTTGCGCGTCGCCCGCGACTGGTCCCTAAAGGATCTGGCGCAACAGACGAAGTTAAGCGTATCGCAGATCAGCGCGATCGAACGCGGTACGAATATGCCCAGTATGGAAAGTCTGCTCGCCATTTCGAAAGCGTTCGAGAGGAAGCCGTCGGAAATCCTCGCGGGAATTGATTTTTAAATGCGCCTCGTCCAACTCACTCACCCCTCCCGCGGCCGGCGCGTCGCGATCGTCGACGGCGCCACGCTTCACCTGCTCGGAACGCACCGGTCGATTTACGCCTTCGCGCTCACCGCGATCGCCACCAACTGCCGTCTTCAGGACCTGATCCTGAGCGACGTATCCGACGTCCCGCTCGATTACGAGGAGGTTTATTCGCTCAGCTCCGACTGGCGTCTGCTCCCTTCCTTCGATCACCCGGAGGAGCCCGCGCGCTGCCTCGTCTCCGGCACCGGCCTGACGCATCTCGCCAGCGCCGCCCATCGCGACGCCATGCACGCTGCTGCCCAAGTCACCGACAGCATGCGCATGTACCAGCTCGGCGTCGAAGCCGGCCGTCCCGCGCCCGGCGAAACCGGCGCCGCTCCGGAGTGGTTTTATAAAGGGACCGGCACCATCCTCCGCGGCCACGGAGCACCACTCTCAGGCGACGGCGGCGAAGAACCCGAACTCGCCGCCGTCTACATCATCGATCCCGCCGGCACTCCCCGCCGCCTCGGCATGACCATCGCCAACGAGTTCTCCGACCATGTGGTCGAACAGCAAAATTATCTATACCTGGCGCATTCCAAGCTCCGCCCCTGTGCGATCGGCCCGGAGCTGGTTCTCGACCCCGATTTTTCGCTCGTCACCGGCCGCGTCACCATCGAGCGCGACGGCGAAATCCTGTGGACCCGGGAAATCTCCACCGGCGACGCCCGCATGTGCCACTCGCTCCCGAACATCGAGCATCACCATTTCAAGTACGAGTCGCACCGCCGCCCCGGCGACGCCCATGTGCATTTTCTGGGAGCCGCCGCCTTCAGCTTCGGCGAAGGCATCGCGCTCGAGGATGGCGATTACATGGAGATTGCGTGGCAAGGCTACGGCCGCCCCTTGCGCAATCGAATAGTGATAGAAAAGTCGCAGCCCGCAGTCCGCGTCTCGGCGTTATAAACGGACTACGTGCACACCACCGGCCCCCGCATCGCGTTGACCACCGCGCCCACCAGCCCCCGCCAGCGCGCGATGCCATAGCAGCGCGAACTCCGTGCAGCGCGGATCCTCCGCGGTCTTCGCCAGCGCGAACACCTCTTCCGGCTCCATGTCCAGAAATCGCATGCGCATCGCCCGGTGGCCCATGATTCCTTCCAGGTGCCCGCGCCCTCCGCAGCCGCAGAATTTTTCGTTGGGATCTAGCGTCACCACGATGTGCCCGCCCTCCCACACTCCGTCCGCCACCGGATATCGCCCGAACCCGATCCCGTTGCCGAGCATCCACACCCGCACCAGTTGATCCAGCTTCCCGTGCTCCGCCGCGATGCCCGCCGCCACCACGTCGGCGTCGTTCGACACGCCCAATTTGTCGCATTCGACTTTACGTTCGTCGAGCGCCGCGCGCATCAGCAACGCCATCGGCGTGCCCTTCAGCTGATGCAGATTGGGCGACTCCTCGATCACTCCGTTGCGCACAATTCCGGGAAACGCGAGGCCGACCGCTTCAAGCGGCTCCCCTTCGGCCAGCGCTTTAATCTCGTCGGCGATCCGTTTCACCAGTTCGTCGGTCGGCATCGCGTGCAGCAGATCGGCCCCGCCGCCTTCCGCCGGATAGGACGAAATTTCGCCCACCGCCGAGCCCTCATCCACAATTCCCCAGGCGATATGTTCGCTGACCACAACCCCAATGCTTCGTGGCATATTTTCCTTAGAACCTCGCGAGCTTGTTAATGCCGTTGAACGCGGCGGCCTTATAGCATTCGGCCAGCGTCGGATAGTTGAACACCGTATCGACGAAATAATCGATTTTCCCCTTCAGCGTGAGCACCGCTTGTCCGATGTGCACCAGCTCGCTTGCGCCCTCGCCGATAATATGGACCCCCAGGATCTCTCGCGTTTCGCGATGAAAAATGATTTTCAACCGCCCCGTCGTGTCGCCGCGAATCTGCCCGCGTGCGATCTCCCGGTAGTAAGCGACGCCCACTTCGTACGGCACGTCCTCGTCGGTCAACTGCTCTTCCGTTCTGCCGATAAAGGAAATCTCGGGGATGGTGTAAATGCCATAAGGATAGGTCGCCGGATTCGAATGCGCCGCGATCCCGCACGCATTGGCCGCCGCGATGCGTCCCTGTTCCATCGATACCGAGGCCAGGCTCGGGAACCCGATCACGTCGCCCACCGCGTAAATGTGCGGCACGCACGTCACAAAATTTTCGTCCACCGGAATACGCCCGCGCGAATCGGCCTCGATCCCCGCCGCCGCCAGGTTCAAATCGTCCACGTTGCCCTGCCGCCCCACCGCGTAGAGCAGCGCGTCGCCCGACAGCTTTTTATTGCTCTCCAGGTTCGCCACCACAGACCCGTCGCCCGCCGCCTCCACGCTCGAAACTCCCTCGTTCAGCCGCAGCGTCACGCGCCGGTCGCGCAAATGGTAGGACAGCGCCTCCACGATCTCGGCGTCGGCGAATTCCAGCAGGCGCGGACGTTTCTCGACCAGAATCACGCGCACCCCGAGGATGCAGAACATGCACGTGTACTCCACCCCGATCACGCCGCCGCCCACCACGATCAGCGTCTTGGGGATCTCCTGCATTTGCAGAATCTGGTCGCTATTGATGATGCGCCGCCCGTCGATCGGAACCTTCGCGGAGCTCGCCGGCTTGGTCCCCGTGGCGATCACGATTTTCCCCGCCTGGTAATCCACCGATCCGCGCGAGTTGGTCACCCGCAGCGTGCTCGGATCGACAAAGGTCGCCGACCCGAACAGCACCTCGATGTTGTTGCGCGAAAGCTGCGCCTGCGTCACGTCGATCTCCGTCTTGATCACGTGCTGCACCCGGAAAACCAGATCGGCCATGGTGATCCTGTCCTTCACCCGGTAATTCGAGCCGTAAATATCCTGGTAGTTGTACCCGGAAAGATGCAGCACCGCCTCGCGCATCGTTTTGCTGGGGATGGTGCCGGTATTGACGGAAGTTCCGCCCACCACCTCCGCTCTTTCGATCAACGCGACGCGCCTGCCGGACTTCGCCGCCTGAATCGCAGCCCTTTGCCCGGCCGGCCCCGAGCCGATGACGATCATGTCGAAGGTTTGCATACCTACGAAGCCCAGTATAAATACATTGAACTAATCCCGCCCGTAACACAGCCGTAACCCGCCTTAGCTATGCTTTTATGCGAATATGTATTTATGCGCACCACCATCGAAATCCCCGACACCCTCTTCCGCAAGACCAAAGCCACCGCGGCGCTGCGTGGCTCGACGATGAAGGAATTAGTCGTCCGCGCCCTCGAGCGCGAAGTGGAAGGCAGCGTTCCGGCGAAGAAGACTGCAACTAGCCGTGTGAGGCTGCCCATCCACCTAAAGAGTGGCCGCAAACTCGATTTGACGAACTTCAATTTCGATGACCTTCTTCCCTGATGTCAACGTCTGGATAGCTTTGGCGATCGCCGAGCATGTCCATCACGCGCCTGCGCAAGAATGGCTCGATACCAGCGAAGGCAAAGTTGTTTTTTGTCGCATCACACAAATGGGACTGCTGCGGATCCTCACCAATCGGCACGCTCTCGGCTCCGATACCCTCAGCGCGAGCCTGGCTTGGGGTGCGTTCGATGCATTCTTGACGAACGCGCGAATCTCGCAGATCGAGGAGCCGCCCAGCATAGACCACCATTGGCGCGCCGCGACCACCCAGGAGAAACATGGATCAAACTGGTGGACCGACACCTACCTCGCCGCCTTCGCTACCGCCGCCGGCTTCACTCTCGTCACCTTCGACGCCCAGCTCGCCGCCCGCAAGAACGTTCGCACACTCCTCCTGAGATAATAGTCCGCAACCCATGCCCTCCCGCCGCGAATTTCTTTATCTCTCCGCCGCCCTCACCGCCGCCCGAGCCTCCGCCGCTCCCGACCTCGAAGAAGCCACCCTCACCGATCTCCAGACCGGCCTCGCCGCCGGAATCTTCACCGCCGCCGCGCTGGTCGAGCAATACTCCGCCCGCATCGCCACCGTCGACAAAAAAATAAACTCCGTCCTCGAACTGAATCCCGACGCCTCCTCCATCGCCGCCGCGCTCGACAAAGAACGTAAGGAAAAAGGCCCGCGCAGCCCCCTCCACGGCATCCCGATTCTCATCAAGGACAACATCGATACCGCCGATAAAATGATGACCACCGCCGGATCGCTCGCGCTCCTCGGCGCTCCCGCTCCCAAGGACGCCGCGCTGGTCACTCGCCTGCGCGACGCCGGCGTCGTCCTGCTCGGCAAGACCAATTTGAGTGAATGGGCCAACTATCGCTCCAGCCATTCCCTCAGCGGTTGGAGCGGACGCGGCGGCCTGACCCGCAATCCCTACATCCTCGACCGCAATTGTTCCGGATCGAGCTCCGGCTCCGGAGCCGCGGTCGCCGCCAGCCTCTGTGCCGCCGCCGTGGGAACCGAAACCGACGGCAGCGTCGTCTCGCCTTCTTCCGTCTGCGGCATCGTCGGCATCAAGCCCACCGTGGGCCTCATCCCCGGCGCGGGCATCATTCCCGTCTCGCACCGCCAGGATACCGCCGGTCCCATGGCGCGCACCGTCGCCGACGCCGCCCTGTTGCTCGGCGCGCTCACCGGCGAAAACTACGGCCCGCTCAATCCCAATGCGCTGAAAGGCGCGCGCATCGGCGTCGCCCGCCAGCTCTTTGGCTTTAACGACAGCGTCGACAAATTGATGGTCGACGCGCTCGGCGTGTTGACCAGGTTGGGCGCGGAACTGGTCGATCCCGTCACCATCTCGACCTTTTCGAAATTGGGCGACATGGAAGCGGAAGCCATGTCCTATGAATTCAAGAACGACCTCAACGCGTATCTGGCCGATCGCGGAGCGGCCATGAAGTCGCTGGCGGACATCATCGCCTTCAACGAAAAAAATCCCCGCCGCGAAATGCCCTGGTTCGATCAGGACCAGTTTCTCAAGGCCGAGGCCCGCGGGCCGCTCTCGAGCAAAGCCTATCGCGACGTGGTCGCGAAACTGAACCGCGCGTCCCGCCAGGACGGAATCGACCGCGTGATGACGGAGCACCGGCTGGACGCGCTGGTCGCCCCCACCGATTCCCCCGCCTGGCCCAACGATTTTGTGCTTGGCGATCACTCTCTCGCGGGCACCTCCGCGCCGGCCGCTATCGCCGGATATCCGCACATCACCGTCCCGGCAGGCCAGATCCACGGACTTCCCGTAGGCCTGTCCTTCTTCGGCGCGCCGAGGTCGGAAGCGAAACTGATCCGCTACGCCTTCTCCTTCGAACAAGCCACCAACGCCCGCAAACCCCCTCAATACCTGCCCTCAGTGAACCTCTAGGCTCGTGCAGCTTGTGGCGCGCGCCCCCAGGCGTGCCGCGGTGCCACTCGTGGCTCCGCCTCTTACTCGTCTCTACCCCAGCCACAACTCCATATACACATTCGCCCGCGCATACGGCGACGGAATCACCCGCTCCGGAGCCAGATGCTTGAAACCCAGCGACTCGTAAACATGAATCGCGCTCTGGAGTTTACTGTTGGTCTCCAGATACAGCCTCTTCGCGCCCATCCCCCGCGCATACTCGATCGCATGCGCCAATAAATTCCGGCCGATACCCAGCCCCCGGCATTTCTCCGCCACGGTCATCTTGGCGACCTCGAAACCGTCCTTCATCGCGAGCAATGCGCAAGTACCGACCGCAACTCCGTCCTGTACCGCCATGAACAGCGCTCCGCCTTGCTGAAGGATATGCGTCGCGGGATCGTTCAGCACCTCCCGGTCTTTCTGCTCCATCACAAAATGATTGCCGATCCAGGCTTCATTCAGTTCGCGAAAAGCGGTCTCATCGCCCGGTTCGAAGGGCCGGATGGCAAATGGTGTCTCGACTTCCATGTCTCCAATCTAGACAAATTCGATTGAAACGTCCAATATATTGTTTATCCTGATCAGGACGATCCTGATATGAATAACACTGATATGTATAACATTGATCTCCGCCATCTCCGTTACTTCCTCGCGGTTGCCGAGGAATTGCATTTCGGCCATGCGGCCCAGCGCCTGCATATGGCCCAGCCGCCTCTCTCGCAGCAGATCCGCCGTCTAGAACAGGAGATCGGCTATCCGCTTTTCCTCCGCTCCTCCCGCTCCGTGAAATTGACCCCCGCGGGGAAGGCTTTGCTCGACCGCGCGCGCCGCACATTGCAGCGGGTCGACGAAGATCTGGAGGCCGTGCGCAGCGTCGCGCGCGGCGAAGTAGGCGTGCTCAAGGTTGGTTTTGTAGGTTCCGCGATGCTGACCAGTTTACCCGCGATTCTCCGCGGATACCGGCGCCTGTATTCCCGCGTTCAGCTCCATTTGAACGAACTCCACACCAGCCAGTTGATTGAAGCTCTGCGCGAAGGCTCGGTCGACGTCGCGGTCGCTCGCGACGCGGGTCGGCCGCTGGACATGCATGTCGAGCAAGTGTTGGTCGAACCGCTGGTGGCCGTCGTTCCGAAAAAACACCCGCTTGCGCGCCTGGCATCCATCCCCGTCTCGCGCTTGCGCGAGGAGCCCTTCGTCTTTTTCCCGCGATCCTCCGGAAATTACGCGTGGGAAAACACCATGCGCGTGTGCGTGGAGCAAGGCTTCCAGCCGAACATCGTCCAGGAAGCCCCCCAGTGGCTCACCATCGTGAGGCTGGTCGGCTCGGGTCTCGGCGTGACCATCGCCCCGGCGTCGGTCCAGAAAATCGTCGTGCCCGGCGTGGTCTGCCGCAAGTTGTCCCCCGCCGGCGGTACCACCAGCATCGACCTCGTCTATCGCCTGGACCAGTCCAGTCCCCTGGTCCACGCCTTCTGCAAAATGTTCTAGTCTTGTGGGGCCGCCAATTTTGGCGGCAGCCGCCCTTTCAAGGCGGCTTCGCGACAGGCTTAGGTCGTCGCGTAATACCCGTCGCGCGTCTGCACCACCAGCCCTTTGCCCGTCACCGTCACTTTGATTTTGCGGAATCCCGCGCCCGCATTTTTCTGATCGCTCGAATACCCCAGGCTGTACTGGCTGCGCAGCTCTTCCTCGATCTGCTCGTAGATCTTCTCGATCGGCGTCTTCTTCGAAACCTCGAAGTACGCCCCGCCAGTCTCCTTCGAAATCCGTTGCAGGATTTTCTTTCCGTCGCCGCGCGACGTCTGCTGGCGCTGCCGGCCTCCCCCGCCGCCCATTCCGCCGTGGCGTCCTCCGCCCATGCCGGGGTTGAAACCTGAATTGGACTGCTCCTGATCGGCGAAATAAATCGAATACACCAGCGTGTCGGCGCGCTGCGCCGCTTCGATCGAGTCCGAAAGCGACACCTTGCTCCCGCGATCGTTACCATCCGTCAACAGGATCAGCGCCTTGCGCCCTTTCAGCTTCTTCATCTCTTCATTCGACGCCAGCAAAACCGAATCATAGAGCACCGTCCCTGCATGGCCGCCTCCGCCCGACGACGATGAAGAATTGGGATCGCGCCGCTGCAACTGCCGTGGCGTGCCTTCCACATCGTTCAGTGCCGATTGCAGCTTCTTGCGCGACGGCGTAAGATCCTGCATCAACTCAGCTTCCGAGTCGAATTTGATCAGGAACGCCTGATCCTTGTCCTCCCGAATCACCTGGTTGATAAACTTCGACGTCGCGTCCTTTTCCTTCCCCAGCACGTGGTATTGGCTCCCGCTGGTATCGACCATCAGGCCGAGGGTGAGCGGCAGATCCGTCTCGCGGGAGAAAAACTTGATCACCTGCGGATGTCCATCTTCTTCAATCGTAAAGTCTTCCTGCTTCAGGTCCTTGACGATTTCGTTTTTGCTGTTCTGCACGCCGACCAGAACGTTCACGAGGTCGACGCCGGCGGCAAACTTGGCGTCAGTTTTGGCATCCGGTTTATCTTGCGCACGCAGTGGGAAAAAAGCGGCCGCCGACAATAACAAATTTCGACGCGAAACAAGCATACTGGTTCGACGTGAACCGGTCCCGGCGGTGTACAGTCGAAGTTAGTGAAACTTTGGCTCTTATTGTTTTTCGCGCATCGCTATCAGGTGGAAGGAGTGGTGCTCGAAACGCATCCCGGCGAGCGCCGGATCGTGGTGGCGCACCGGCCGATCGATAACTATATGCCTGCCATGACGATGGCGTTCGAGGTCGGGCGCGAGGTCCGACTGGAGGACCTGGCGCCGGGCGTCAGGATCGGATTCGAGCTGGAAGTCGGCAAGCACGCCTCCATAGCTCGGAAAGTGCGCGTGATCGCGTCCTTAATCGACGTTAAACTGCCAAAAACACCGCCCAACAAGGTCTTAATCGACCATAAAATGCCATCTTTTTCGCTCGTGGATCAGACCGGAAAAACGGTCTCCCTGTCCGATTTCAGCGGCAAGGTGGTGGTGGTCGACTTCATTTACACGCGCTGCCCCCTGCCCGACGTCTGCCCGCGTCTGTCCGCGAATTTCGCCTCGGTTTCGAAGAAGATGCGCGGCCGCGAGGTGGAATTTTTGTCGATCACCATCGATCCGCAATACGACACGCCGCAGGTGCTGGCGGAATATGCGCGCCGCTGGCAGGCGGGAGAGTCGTGGCGATTCTTGACCGGCACCGCGGAGCAGATCCAGCAAGTCGCGGGATTGTTCGGCTTGATCTACTGGCCGGAAGAAGGCTCCATCACGCACACAGTCGCAACGGCGGTGATCGGCCGCGACGGAACCCTGGTCGCGAAGCTCGACGGCCCCTATCGTCCGGATGAACTGCGAGCCCTGGTGGAGCGTTACGTGGGGCGGACGCCCTCGTCCGCGCCGGACTCCCTAGTCCGGCCGCAACCAGAGACCGACGCGGGCGTCGGCAGCCGACCAGGGGGTCCGCCCTACTGTGCGCTGCATTAGAATGGATGACATGTTGAAATTCCTTGCTGCCGCATTGATTTCTCTGGCTGCGTTTGCGCAAACCAAATCCCCTGACCTCTGCGTGCCGCCTCCTTCCGGGACCGCTCCCATGCTGCCCGCGCATATCATGACCGGACAGGGAATCGTGCACATGACGATCTCCACCTCGAATCCCAAGGCGCAGGAGTTTTTCGACCAGGGGTTGGCGCAATTGCATTCCTTCTGGGCTGTCGAGGCGGAGCGCAGCTTCCTTCAGGCGGCCGAGCTTGATCCCGAGGCGCCCATGCCTTGGTGGGGCGTGGCCATGGTCGCGGCCGGCGATTATCGACCGCGGCATCAGCTGGAAGGCTCCTACGTAGCGTCCCCGTCGCCGCGAGCGAAGGCCGCGGCGGAAAAAGCGCAGGCCTTGAGCGCCCACGCTACCGACCTCGAAAAAATGTACATCGCGTCGATCGTGGCGCGCCGGCTTTCCGCCAATCCTGATGAAGGATACA
>JBEKOZ010000172.1:0-8537 GCA_049521275.1 Bryobacteraceae bacterium
TCGGTCCCCCCCACCATCGGAGCCGTCAGCATGATCGAATTGCCGCCCTGAAACTCCCCCCGCGCATAAACCGCAAAAGTAACATCCCCCCGCTTCACCGCCGTAGTCGGAACCGTAGCCTCAGTGGTAGCAGTAGTGACCCGATACAATCTCACCCCACCCCAAGCCGCCAAACCAATAGAAGCCGCGGCGATCGCGGGACCGATAAGCTTCTTGATCCTCACTTCTTCTGACTCCTGACTCCCGACTCCTGACTCCCTTTTCCTTCCGGTTCCACCAGCGCCACCCGAGTCCCCTCCTCGATCCCTTTAATCGCCACCTCGTCCGGATTGCGCGCCAGAATCTCCACCTCATGCGGCAGCCACGCGTTCTTCTCCGCGACGTACACCGCCGGCCGGCCCTGCCTCGTGAACACCGCATTGGCCGGCACGCTGATTGCGTTCGGAATCCGCTCCACCACAAAATCCACCCGCGCATTCATCGCCGGCCGCAGCCTTTTGTCGGGCTCGTTGAAGCTCGACATCGCCCGAAAATTACGCGCCGGCGGCCACTCGAAATCCTGCTCCACCAACGGCGAAATGGAGTCCACTTTTCCCGGAAACGGCTTCTCCGGAAACGGGTCCACCAGAATGCGCGCGTCCTGGCCCACCGCGATCCGTCCGCGGTCCGTCTCTTCCACCTTGGCCTTCATCTGGAGCGTCGTCACATCCGGAATCTCCGCCACCACGCTGCCGGGCCACACGCTGTCGCCGACTTTAAACGGCTTCGCGTTGATCCAGCCCTGCGAATTGTTGTTCAGATAAACCACCACCCCGTTCGACGGCGCATGCAGTTCCATGCGCGACAGCCGGTCGTTGGTGACGTCGATCTCTTCCTGCGCCTTGTCGCGCAGCCGCGTCGCCGATCCCACTTTCTGCTCACCGGACGTCTGATGCAGGTTGTTGCTCGCCTCCTGCACCCGCATTTTCTCCTCGGCCAAGCCCAGGTCGATCGCGCTCTCTTCTCCTTGCAGCTTGCTCACGAGTTCCTTCTTCGAAACTTCGAGCCGGGCCTTCTCCACCTCCACCCGCGCCGATGCCAGATCCAGGCGATCCTGCTCCGCGGTCATGCGCGCCTGCGCCACGGCCTGTTCAAGCGTCGCCTGCGCCTGCTTCAGCGCCGCCTGTTTTTCGAGCAGTTGCTGCTTCGCCTGGCTCGAATCGAAACGAATCACCACGTCGCCTTGTTTGACTTCGCCGTTCGCCGGAGCCTGCCACGCGATCTGCAATCCTGCGATATTCATCGGCGCGATCAGCTGCACGCTGCGCGTCGAAATCAGCTCTCCCCGGCATCGCACGATCACCTGAAATTCGCCTTTGCGGGCCGCCGCCACCGGCAAATCGGCCTTCGCCTGCACCTGCCGGGCCCGCCACAGCCACACGCCGACGGCGGGTAATCCGACCAGGACCACAAGCCAGGCAATGCGCCTCATTTTCCGGCCTCAATCTCCACCGCGGCCGACAAATCCGGCAAGAGGCGCGGATCGCGCTGGTCGATCTTAAAGCGCGCCGTAAAATATTTGATCGGACTGTTCAGCCCCGCCGATGCCACCGGACTTGCGGATTCGAAGTGGGCCTCGAAAACGACTCCGGGATACGCGTCCAGGCGAATCTTGGCGCGCGCCCCAGCCCGCGCCAGCACCGCGCCGTCCGGCTCGTTGATCTGCGTGATCACCAGCATGTCCGTCGGGTCGAACAACTTGATCATGGACTGCCCGGAGTAGGCCTGGTCGCCTTCCTGAAACGGCCCGATCGATCCGTTTCTCCACACGTTATCGAGCGCCGCCATTCCGGAAATCGGAGCCCGCACCGTCAGTTTCTCGGCATTGCTTTTTGTGCGCTCCAGCACCATCTCCTGCCGGTTCCTTTGCAGTTCCAGGATACGCAGCCCGGCCGCTTCATCCAGATCGTGAAAGTGGCTGGATTTCTTCAAGCTCTCGACGCGCGCCCGCGCGCTCTCGACAATCGCCTCGTTTTTCAACCGGTCGATTTCGCTCAGCACCTCGCCTTTGCGCAGCTCGATCTCTGCCTTTTCGAACGCCGCCTCCGCGCCTTTCAAATCCGACTCGCGTTTCGCCGCATCGCTCCGGTACTGCGCCCGCTGCTGTTCCAGTTGATGTCCCAGGTCGTCCATCTTGGCCTTCGCGTCCCGCGCATCGTCGAATTGCTTGGTGCGATCGAATTCGGCGATGATGTCGCCTTCCTTGACCAGCGAGCCGTTGGCAATGATTTTGGTCACCGTCAACTGCACGTTCGAGCCCCGGATTGTCGGCACTAAAACATTGAAAACATTGACCGCACGGATGGTTCCCGTGGACCGGATCGAGAGGTCCTGCGCCAATAGACACAACAATGCCAGGTTAAGCATGGACTGCCAGATTAGACGCCGCTAAGGGCCAATACGTTGTGCTAATTGGCACTTTATGGCGAATTAAGGCGCTCTCTCGCAGCATTAAATTCGCACCCGATCAGCGTGATCACCGACCATACGTACATCCAGACCAGCAGCGCGAGGCCGGCCCCCACGCTGCCGTACAGCACGTTGTAGCTGGATATGTGCCGTACGTACCAACTGAAGGCCAGTGTCGAAAGCACCCATAACACGGTGGCCAGAACCGCGCCAGGAAGAACATTCGAAAGGGTTTGCTTCCGGTTAGGGCCCAGATAATACAACAGCGCCGTCACCAGCACGAACACCGCGAAGGCCAGCCCCAGCCGGAGCGCTTTGCCGAAGAATTCCACCCATCCCTGCAAATCCGGGAAGCCTAAGTGCTGCATCAGAAAGGCTTCCGCCCTCGAACCAAAAACAATCAGCGCCGATGCGCCCAGCACCGGCGCGGTCGAAACCAGCACCAGAAAAACCGCCATGGCCCGTTCCTGGATAAACGAGCGGCCGGAAGGAATCCGGTAAATGGACCGGAATCCTTCAATCATGCTCATGATTGCACCAGATGCGGCCCACAACGCCAAAATCACGGCGCCGACCAGGACATACTTGGGACGTTCGCCGTGCACCACGAGCAGCCGCTCAACCACGTCCTCAGTCCCGGGCGGGATCACTTCATAGAGGAACGAAGCAATAGTGCGCGCCACATCCGTCGCATTCGCCTGGACTAAGATGGCGGCCAGCGTGGTCAGCACGGGAAAAAAGGAAAGCAGAGAAGAGTACGCCGCGCCCTTGGCGATACTCAGGCTGTTGTCTTCCACCGTGTTCACCAGGGCCGCCCGCAGCACCCCCAGAAATCGCGAGAACTTTCCCGCTTCGATCAGGTAGAGCCTGGGCGTCTTGATGACCACGCCATTTCAGTATGATGGAATTGTGACGTTTACGCGGAATCGCATGGCTTTGTTGTGTCTCGCAATGCTGTGCCTGGTTCTGCTCTGGGTGGTGGTTCTTCCGCTCTGCTTCGTATTCTCGCCGGCGATTAGGATTGCCGGCCTGATTGACAAGCAGCCCCAGGCGCCCCTCCCCGGCTTCTCGCCACGATTACCCGCCCGCGCCCCGCCCGCAATTTCGTAGTGGGCTGTCCGCCGAATGTGGGGCGGGCTATGGAGCCGGCAGCCGCTCTCCGGAGCGGCTCGGTCTTCTTGCTACGAGCAAGCCTGCTTGGAAGCAGGCTGCCGGCTCCATAGCCCGCCCCACGTGAACTAGTTCCCTTCTTTTCATTTCTTCAAAGGAGACAACTATGGGATCGCGCCTGCGTGCGGGAATGCTGGCCATTGCGCTGATCTTCGGAGCGGTGGCGGGAGTCGCCATGACGCCGGAGGAGATCGAGCAGGCAATGAGCCTGGAGAACCGGCCGAAGATCACTTATGTATTGGAGCAGGACGATGATGACTCCGGCTGATCGCGTATCGGACCAGCCTGACGCCCTCGTTTTCAAACTCGGCATCGAACTTCAGGCCCAGTTTTTTCATGACTCCGATCGACGCCGTGTTTTCCGGCATCGCGATGGAGATGATCCGCTCCAGGCGGACTCGCTCGAACGCGTCGTCGAGTGCGGCGCGCGCGGCTTCGGTTGCCAGGCCCCGGCCCCAATGGCTGCGGGCGAGCCACCAGCCGATTTCGGGGTCCGGCGCATCCCGCCAGATGCCGGGACCGCAGAAGCCGATCAAATCGCCGGTCGACGCTTCGACCAGCTTCCAGCGGCAGAAGCCACGGTCCTGATGGAGCCGTATCTGGAACGCGACAAAGGTCTCGATGCGCTCATCGGTCCAAGGGACGCCGCCGTTGATATAGCGCATCACCTCCGGATCGGTGGCGATGGGGCGGAAAGCCTGCCAATCGGAAAGTTGCCATGCATTGAGAATGAGCCGGTCGGTTTTAAGCACGCTTGTTCATCATAATGGGATCACCTCCGGCTGTTATTCTAGGAGCATGAGATTTTCTTTAATTCTGCTCGGCGCTGCGTTTGCGTGGAGCCAGACACCTGCGCAGCCCCCTGCACCCGCAGCCACGACTCCGCCGCCGACCCTGCATTCGCTTGCACCGAAGCTGCCTGCTCCGATGCCCACGCCGTCTATGGTGGCGCCCGACGTAGTGGTGCTGACCGTCGGCGAGAACAAAATTACTAAGGCCGAGTTTGACTTGATCCTGGCGAGTCTCCCGCCGCAGCAACAGGCCACGGTGCAGACGCCGAAGGGACGGCGCGACGTAGCGGAGAAGCTGGTCGAAATTTTCACGCTGGCCCAGGAAGCCCGGGTACAGAAACTGGATCAGACGCCGAAAGTCCAGATGCAGATCAGGTTGTCGACCGATCAAATGCTGGCGAACACCATGTTTCGCGACCTGGCCGAGAATGCCAAGCCCGACGACGCGGCCCTGCACGCCTATTACGAGGAACACAAAGCGGAATGGGAGGAAGCCAAGGCGCGCCACATTCTGATTCGCTTCAAAGGCTCGAAAGTGCCGGTTGGCGATGGCAAGAAGGATCTGACCGAGGAAGAAGCCTTGGCCAAGGCCACTGAGCTGCGGGCGAAAATCGTGGCTGGCGGAGATTTCGCGGCGCTCGCCAAGGAGAATTCCGACGACACGGGGACAGGTGCGAATGGCGGCGACTTAGGATCTTTTGGCAAGGGAAAGATGACGCCGGCGTTCGATAAAGAAGTGTGGATCCTGCCGATCGGACAGGTAAGCGAGCCGGTGAAAACGGAGTTCGGATACCACTTGATTCAAGTGCAATCCCGCGGGGCCAAGCCGTTCGAGGAAGTGAAGGCGACCCTTGTCAAACGCGTTCCGGGCGAACTGGCGCAAAAGGCGCTTGCCGACTTGAAGGCGAAGAACCCGCCGGTTTTTAACGACGCGTACTTCGGGAAATAGGGTCCGTGCCGTGGCCGGCGGCCTATTTCGCGAAGCGGCGAACGCTGAAAGAAATGGGCAGGCCGACCACAACCATGTGCACCAGCAGCCCCAGGATCAGGTCATGAAGCTCGTACGGTCCCCTGGCGTGAAGCGCGGAGAGCGGCAAAACGACCAGACTCATGACCTCTTCCACGGCGGCGCCAAAGAACAAACCGCATACCAGTGGGTGTTCCTTCATGAAGCCGAGCTTGAGGCTCGCCGCATAGTAAATTGACGCCGCCGAGCAAGCGATAAAGAAGTGCAGCACGACGCCCAAGATATAGGTGCCAGCGCCTCCGTGAAGAGCCTGCCGCCCCAGCAGGCCCGCCGCGATCGAGAGCGGAATGTCCCACCCAAACAAGATGGAAGCCTGGGTAAGATCCAAAGCTCCGGCAATCCCGCCGCCCACTCCGATCGCCAGTAGAGCGTTCCTTCTCTTCGAATCTGCGGTCATTCTTAAATCTCCTCTCGTTGAACGATACCCAGAGGAGAGCCGGGAAGTCCTGAACTTGATCTGAAACCCGCTGAATATTCCTGAAATGAAGGGGGCGCTTTGTCCAAGCGTGTTGATATGATCGAGGAGCGCCGCTTGGCCAATTGAAAACGATGGAATTCCCGACCGCGACCGTGCTTCGCATCGGCGCCTGGCGCGTCAATCCGGCGTCCGGTGAGATTTCGCGCGATGGAGAAACAGCTCGGGTAGAGGCTCGGACGATGCGGTTGCTGTTGTGCCTGGCTGTGCACGCGGGCGAGGTCGTCAGCATCGATGACTTGCTCAGCGAAGTCTGGTCCGGAGTGGCGGTCAGCCCGGACTCCGTGTACCAGGCTGTGGCCTCCTTGCGCCGTCTGCTGGGCGACGACCCCAAGCGTCCCACATACATCGCGACGGTGCCGCGACTCGGGTATCGCATGGTTGCCTCAGTCAGCCCGTGGGCGGATCAGCCCGTGGCACGGGATGCTGCCAGCGGTGCGCCGAAGGCCGGTTCGGGCTTCAGTGCCGGCTTCAAGTGGGCCGTCGGCACGGCGCTATTCCTGGCGCTTGCATTGGCGCTGCTGATCCGTGGCAAGGACGCGAACAAGAATCACTCAGCCCCGCCCGCCATTGCCCAGCAGCCGGAGAAATCCATCGCCGTGCTGCCGTTTCTCGACTTGAGTGAAAAGATGAACCATGAGGCCTTCGCCGACGGCATGACTGAGGAGTTGATTGGCAGACTCAGTAAAATCCCGGGTCTGCGGGTGCCGCCGCCCACGTCCTCGTTCTATTTCAAGGGCAAACAAATCACTATCGACGCGATCGCCAAGGCGCTGGGAGTGGCATATGTTCTGGATGGGAGCGTGCGCAGGTCGGGCACCCGTCTGCGGGTCGCCGCGCGGTTGATTCGCGCGGACAACGGCTATGTTGTCTGGTCTGAAACGTACGACCGGCCGGAAACCGACGTCCTGATGCTCCAGGACGACATCGCCGGCGAGGTGACGAAAGCGCTGAGGGCCTCTATCGAGGTTAAGCCGGCCCCCTAAAGAGTCTGTGTGAAATCCCTATGCCGACCGCTCCCGGCGGTCGCGGCTCCATTTATCTCGATGAATCCCCGAGGCTCGAAATGGAGCCGCGACTAGCAGGAGCGGTTTTCACACAGAGACTAAAGCCTGACTATTTTGTCTGACACTTGGCCTTTTAACGCGTTCCGCGTATCCACGATCAGTTTCGCGCCGGCGACGATTTTCGCATACTCGAAGCTCTTGTGATCGGTGACGATTACCACGCAGTCGGCTTCCGCCGCGGCTGTTTCCACGTCGACCGACTCCATGGCAGGCACGCCTCCGTCGGCGCGGAGGCTGGGGACGAAGGGGTCGCTATAGCTGACGATTGCGCCGCGCTTGCCCAGCAAGTGGATAATATCGAGCGCGGGAGATTCGCGCACATCGTCGATACCGCGCTTATAGGCGACGCCCAGGATGAGGATGCGGGAGCCTTTGAGCGGCTTGGCATGGTCGTTCAGCGCGTTTTGAATCTTATCCACGACGAAGTGCGGCATGGAGCCGTTGATGTAGCCGGCGAGTTCGATGAAGCGGGCTTCGATGCCCGCCTGCTTGGTTTTCCATGACAGGTAAAACGGGTCGATGGGGATGCAGTGGCCGCCCAGGCCGGGGCCGGGATAAAACGGCATGTATCCGAAAGGCTTGGTCGCCGCCGCGTCGATCACTTCCCACACGTTGATCCCCATGCGGTCGCACATCAGCGCGATTTCGTTCACCAGGCCGATGTTGATCATGCGGAAGGTATTCTCGAGCAGCTTCACCATTTCAGCGACGCGCGTCGAGCCGACCGGCACCACCGTATCCAGGCACTGCCGGTAAAACAGCGCGCCCACTTCAGTGCAGGCGGGCGTGATGCCGCCGACCACCTTGGGAATGTTTTTCGTCTGGAATTTTTCGTTGCCGGGATCCACGCGCTCCGGCGAGAAACAGAGGAAGAAATGCTCGCCGACCCTCAGGTCGTCGCGTTCGAACATGGGGAGCATCAGTTCGTCGGTGGTGCCGGGGTAGGTGGTGGATTCCAGGATGACCAGCATGCCGGCGTGAAAATATTTGGCGATCGACCCGCAGGAGCTGACAATGTAGCTCATGTCCGGATCCTTGGTTTTGCGCAACGGGGTCGGCACACAAATATTGACCGTGTCGAGATCGGCGACCGCGGCGAAATCTGTGGTGGCCTTGATCAGGCCCGAATCGACCAGAGGCTTTAGGACTGCGGTCGGAATGTCCTGAATGTACGATTCGCCGCGATTGAGGCTGTCCACCTTCGCTTGATCGATATCGATGCCGATGACGGAAAATCCGGCATGCGCCAGCTCGACCGCCAAAGGCAGGCCGACGTAGCCCAAGCCGACGACACCGGTATGGGCGGTGCGATTCTCGATCTTCTGGCGCAATTGCTCTGAGTGAGTCAACACTTCCTCCTGCAATAAGCCCCAGGCTTGCGCCAGGGGCTAGCCCCGTCACGTGAGTGCGGGGCTTTCCTAAGCATCCCAGTAAAACTCGCCCGACGCTACTATCTCCGCTGGGCCCGCGAGCAGGATGTCCTGACTTTCCCATCGTAAATCGAGCGGGCCGGCCGGCGTCAGCACGCGGACGGGACTCCTCACCAGTCCACGGGCCAG
>JBEKOZ010000173.1:0-8517 GCA_049521275.1 Bryobacteraceae bacterium
AAATCCTGAAGCAGGCGCGCGTGGCGCTCGAAGACGCGGCGCAAGTGATCTTCCTGATCGACGGCCGATCGGAAATCACCGGCCCGGATCGCGACCTGGCGAAGATGCTGCGCAAGCTCGGCAAGCCGGTTTCGCTCGCGGTCAATAAGATCGACAGCCAGAAGCGCGAATCGCTGGCGCACGAATTTCATTCCCTGGGATTTGAGCACCTGTTTCCCGTCTCGGCCGAACACCATCTTGGCCTGGACGACCTGCTCGAACACGTCACGGCGACCTTTCCCGTCGATGTCGCGCGCGCGACCAAGGTAGAGCACCCGATAAAGGAATCGACCGCGGCCGAGCACGCGAAAGAGTCGCCGAAGATCAAGGTGGCGATCATCGGCCGCCCGAACGTCGGCAAATCGACGTTGTTAAATGCGTTGACGGGCTCCGAGCGCGCCATCGTTTCTCCGATCGCCGGAACCACGCGCGACGCGGTGGATGAAACCATCGTCGACAACGGCACCGAGTACGTATTTATCGATACCGCAGGCATTCGCCGCAAGGGCAAGACCAAGCTGATGGCCGAAAAGCTGAGCGTGGTGATGGCGCGCCGCCACCTGCGCATGTGCAACGTCGCTCTGTTCGTGATCGACGCGAGCGAAGGAGTGCTCGCGCTGGACGCGACCATCGCCGGCTACGCGCATGAAGAGGGTCGCGCGATCGTGATCGCGGTGAATAAATGGGACGTGACGAAAGAACGCGACCGGCGCAAGTTCCTCGAAGACCTGCACGACCGTCTGAAGTTTCTCGATTACGCCGAAGTGACGCTGATCTCGGCCTCGAAGAAGCAGGGCACGCGCGGCCTGTTCCCGTTGATCAAGAAAGCTTACGATTCGGCGAATCAGCACATCAGCACCGGCGCGCTGAACCGCTTCGTGGAGCATCTGCAATGGGAATACCGCATGAAGATTTACTACATCACCCAAGGCAGCGTGCGTCCACCGACGTTCATCGTGTTCACGGATAAAGCCGGCGATATGCACTTTTCAGCGGAGAGATTCTTGATGAACCGGCTACGCGAAAAGTTCGGGTTTGAGGGGACGCCGATTGTGATTAAAACGAAGCGGCGGTAAAGGCAATTGCACGCAGAGACGCGGAGAACGCAGAGATAAGAAACAAGATTTTCTCTGCGCTCTCTGCGCCTCTGCGTGAAAAAACAAGATGGAATCGGGTGGCCCCGATCAGTGGGTCGAAGGCCGGTCTCCGCGCTCAAGTTTGGAAACTCGCTCCTCCAGCCAACCCATGCGCTGCACCAGCTCATCGGCATGCCGCAGGCGGACATCGACAGGGCGGGCCCACTCATTGAATGCCCGCAGCAACTCCGTTTGAGAATCGCGAATTTGCTCGGTTACTTTCTCGTGCGTCTCAGCGAGGTCCCGAGAGAACTCTTCACGTGTCTCAGCGATCTCGTGGTTGATCTGCCGAACGGCGTCGGCGAGATTCTGGGACGACATTTCGGACAACTGCCGGACGGCGTCGGCGAGATTCTGGGACGACATTTCGGACAACTGCCGAACGGCGTCGGCAAGATCCTGCTTCGTTGCTGCCTCACTACTCACACTCAACTGAATACCACAAATCAGGCCAATGTGGGATCATATCCACCATGCGCTTGTTGCTCTCCTCCCTCGCTCTCTGCTCCCTCAGTTTTGCCCAACAGGTAATGGACGACGAGTTCGCCAAATCCGTAAAAGACTGGACCACGAAGCCCGAATTTATGAGCCCGCTTGTCGACCATCTTCCCAAGGGCGGCGCCGTCCCTTCGCCTAAGGACGTGCTCGGCTACTACATCGGCGCGCCGAAGAAGCTGACTTATTACGCCGACATCCTGCGCTATTACCGCACGCTGGCCTCGAAATCGCCGCGCGTCAAGGTGCTCGACATCGGCAAGACTGACGAGGGCAGAGAATGCGTCGTCGTCTTCGTCGGCTCCGAAGACTCCATCAAGAATCTCGATACCGAGCGCCAGTATCTCGCGCAGCTCGCCGACCCGCGCAAGATCAGCGAGGCCGATGCCCGCGCGATTATCGCCAAGGCCAAGCCGATTTATCACGTGATGGGCGGCCTGCACAGCGCCGAGACCGGACCGCCCGAAATGCTGATGGAGCTGGTCTATCGCCTGGCCACCGAAGATTCGCCGCTGATCAAGACCATCCGCGACAACGTCATCGTTTCCGTGACGCCCGTGGCCGAGCCCGACGGCCGCGATCGCTACGTCGACTGGTATTACAAATACAAGATCAACGAAACCAGCGAGACCGACAGCTTTGGCGCGCCTCCTTATTGGGGCAAGTACATTTACCACGACAACAATCGCGATATCAACTATTCGCAGCTGAGCTCGCAGCGGCTGCTCGGCTGGTATTTGCAGTGGCACCCGCCGATCATGCATGAGCTGCACGAATCTGAGCCGTTCATGTACACCTTCAGCGGGCAGGATCCGCAAAACCCCACCCTCGATCCGATTCTTTACGGCGAGCTGCCCTGGTTTTCCGATTTCGAAATGGAGCAGATGATCAAGTACGGCATGCCGGGCGTGTGGACGCACGCGTTTGTTGATATGTGGTCGCCCGGCTATCTGGGCTTCATGTCGTCGAATCACAACGGCATGATGCGCATGTACGAAATTTTCGGCAACGGCGGCGCCAATACCATGCACCGCCGCATCAACGGGCCGGAGGGTGGAGGACGCGGCGGCGCGGGCGGCGGACGCGGCGGCGGCATGACCACGCGGGAGTGGTATCGCCCCGTGCCTCCCTACGCGGAAGTGGATTGGTCCGCGCGCAACAACACGAACTATAGCGAAACCGGGGTCCTGACCGCGCTCCAGTTGACCGCGGCATTTCCGCAGATCATTCTCGAAAACTTCTATAAGAAGAGCAGGAATTCCGTCGACGCCGGCAAGAATGACGCGATCCACGGCTACGTCATTCCCATCGGGCAGGATCAGACGCGCGTCGCGTTCATCGTCAATACGCTGCGAACGCAAGGCATCGAAGTCGGCCGGGCCAAGGGCGAGGTAAAGCTCACGGAAGGGACGTTCCCGGCGGGAACGATGATTGTGAAGCGCGATCAGCCGTATGGGCGCCTGGCGAAAATCCTGCTTGAAAAGCAAGTGTTCCCGGATGCCGCTCTGACCACTTATGACGACACCGGCTGGACTATGGGTTTGATGACGCACTCGAAGGTGGTGGAGATCGGCGATAAAGCGGTGCTCGATATTCCTACGGATTACATCGACAAATTCGAACTCCACGGCGTCATCACGGGAAGCTCGGCGCCCGGCGGTTATGCGGTGATTGAAAATGGATCCAACAACCTGGTCACGCTGCGCTACCGTTTGAAGGACATCGGCGTGCGGGCCGTGGAGCAATCCTTTAAATCCGGCGATCAGGAAATTCCAGCCGGCTCTTTGATTTTCCCCGCGAGCTCGTACGAAAAACTGAAAGCAGAGGTCGAGCCACTTGGCTTGAAAGCGGTCGCGTTGATCGCCGCGCCCACGGTTCCCATGCACGACGTCGATCTTCCGCGTCTGGCTGTTTTCTCCACCTGGGGAAATACGCAGGAGGTCGGCTGGGTGCGCTACGCCTTCGACAAATTCGAGGTGCCGTTCGACCTGATTTATAAAGAACGCATCAAGCAGGGCGGCCTGCGCGCCGCCTACGACGTGATCGTGATTCCCAACCAGGGCCGCGGATCGAAAGGCCTGGTTTACGATATCGAGCCCAAGGCCATGCCGATTCCGTACAAAAAATCGGACGAGTTCAAGACGCTCGGCATGTATGGCGAATCGGACGACATCAGTGGCGGCATGGGCCTGGAAGGCGTCGTCGAGTTGCAGAAATTCGTCGAGCAGGGCGGACTGATGATCACGCTCGGCACGGCCAGTTTCTTTCCCGCCGATTTCGGCATCACGCGCAAAGTGGAAGCCGCGCGCACCACCGCCGCGTTCTACGCGCCGGGACCGATTGTCGAGGCGGAAATCCTGCGGCCGGTTCATCCGGTGTTTTATGGATACACCGAAAAAGAGCAGCCGGTGCGATGGGCCAACGGTCCTTTATTGACGGTGCCTCTCGCCGATCGCGAATCCCAGGTGCTGATGCGTTTCCCTGGCGGCGATCAGTCGGTGCTGAGCGGCCTGATGAAAGGCGCGGCGGAAATCCGCGGCCGCCCCGCGATTCTCGATGTTCCGGTGGGCCAAGGGCAGGTCCTGATGTTCTCAACCAACCCGATTTATCGCTGGCAGAACTTCGGCGAGTTCAACATGCTGTTCAACGCCATCCTGCATTACAACGATTTTAAGGTCAAATAAGGTCTCTTGGGGGGCGTTTTCTGTTCACTTATGGTCGATTAAGGGTTCGTTTTCCACACCAAAACGGCTGCGCCGGCCAGAAAACCGAGGAGCGCCTGGTACTCCTGATTTTTCATGTAAACCGACCAGCGAAAATGCTTCGCACTTCCTTCGCCCAGGCGCGGAATCAGCTTCGGAACGCGTTTGGCGTAGGCCGTGTATTCGGGGAACAGGTTGCGAAGATGCTGTTCTTCCAGTTCGACCACGGGCAGGTAGATCAGCAGAAAAACCGCCGCGAAGAGGACGCCTAGCTCCCATCGGCGGGACGCGATCACCAGGCCGGCGGCGGCGATAAGCGTCCCTATATACAGAGGGTTGCGAACGTAGGCGTAAGGGCCTCCGTCGGCGAGCGTCGTATTCTTTTCCAGGTGACCAGCGGCCCAGGCGCGCAGCGCGAGTCCGAGGATGGAGACCGGGAGTCCGATATCTAACGATGTTACCGACGGAGCTGATAGCCATAAGAAAGCGGCTACCATGACGAATCCGCCGGGGACGCGCAATTTCGCGACCCGGTCGGCGTAGGGTTTCGGAAAACTCACGCGGGCAGCGCCTCGAGGACGTCCTGCGGCGAAATGGAGCGCATGCTGGCGTGAGTTTCGGTGGCTCGCTTATAGGTGGTCGAGACGCCGGCGCTGCGCAGGACGCGGATGGTGCCGCCATAGGGACCGTTGCGCAGGGGGTCGGTGGGGCCGAATATCGCGACGCCGGGTTTGGACAGCGCGGCGGCCAGGTGCAGGGGGCCGCTATCGACGCCGATGACTGCCTGGGCCCGCCTGGTGGCATGAATCAAACCGGCGATTCCGGAAAGATGCATATGCGCGCCGCGAATTCTGGAGAGGGTTTCGGCGGCTTCGGGCGGTCCGTTTACGACCAGAGGGACATCAAGGCGGGAGGCGAGTTCCTCATAGAACTCGACCGGCCACTGCTTCGATCCCCAGCCGGCCAAGGGACTGGTGAGAACGAATTTTCCTTCGGGCAGCCGGCCTTCGGGAGAACCTTCGGGCAAGGAAAATGTGTGCAGCAAACTGGACGCGCCGGCGGCGGCGACCAATTCCAGATTTCGATCGACCACGTGCTGTGAGTGGGCTTCGACACAGGTGGAGTAAAACAGCGCTGCGGCTTTTTCGCGCACTTGCGAGCGGTGAAATCCGACGAGGCGGTCGGGCCGGGCGGCGGCGGCCACCAGCGCCGATTGAAGAAGTCCTTGAAAGTCGATGGCTAAATCGAAGCGCTGCTCGCGCAGTTGGCGGCGCGTGGCGGCGATGCCGCTGAAGGTTCGTTCAAACGGAATGACCTGGTCGACGAAGGGATTCTCTTCGAGCAGAGGCGCCCAGGCGGTGCGGATGACCCACGCGACATGGCTGTGGGGAAAGCTATGTTTGAGGGTCGCCACCGCGGGCAGCGCGTGAATGACGTCTCCCATCGCGCTGAGGCGGACGACTAAGATGCGCATTTTTGCCTGGCGTGGACGTGATCGAGGAGCGCGGCGAAGCGCTCGGCGTCCTCTTGTTCGAGATGGATTTGCGGGGTGAGGCCGGCGGCGAGTTCAGAGACGTAGTCGACGGAGCGGAGGGCTGCGACCAGTTCGGCTCGGGCGGCGGCGGGAAGGATTGCGTCCGGCGGGCTGGCGATCAGGACGAGGAGTTTTGAAGCTTCGGGCTTAAGCGCGGCTAATCGTTCGGCGTGGGAGGCGATCAGGGGGTCGAAGTAGCCGCTGACTACTATTGCGCCGGATGCTGCGATGTTGACGGCTTGGGTCGTGTCGATTATTTTTTCGCGGGTGTCCACTAGACCGCTCCCGGTGGTCGCGGCTCTAAAAACGGGCGTCGACACGGCACGCAAGGGTGTTGCCCTGAACGGAGATCGGGCAACGATGGGAAGGAAAACGCAGCGGGCTGAGTGGATGGGGCGAAAAAATGGGGACAGCCCGCTCTGTCCACGCGGCGCAAAAGCGGCGCCTTGGGACAGAGTAGGCTGTCCCCAATTTTTCGCAGGTTCTGCTGTTTTCGAGGGAGTTGGGAGTTCATTCTGATCTTCTATTTCAACAGGTCCAGGGCGGTTTGTGCTACTCGATCGGCGTCGATGCGGGTCATGCAGCGGTGGTCGATGGGGCATTCGCGTTTGAGGCAGGGGCTGCATTCGACGGGTTCGCGCACGATGCGGGCCAGGGGGCCGGTGGGGCCGGTGGCGATTTCGTCGGTGGCGCCGAAGATTGTCACGGTGGGAACGCCGAGCGCGGAGGCGATGTGCATGGCTCCGGAATCGTTGGTGAGATAGACGCGGCAGGCGGCAGCCATCTCGATGAATTGGGAGAGCGAGGTTTCGCCCGCGAAATTTGTCGCGGGAGCGGTGCAGGCCTGGGCGACGGAGTCACAGAGCTCGCGCTCGGATTGCGATCCGAAGATGGCGATTCTGGCGCCGAGGTCGTTGGCGACGCGGCTGGCTGCAAAGGCGAAGCGGTCGGGGAGCCATTGTTTGGCGGTTCCGTAGGCTGCGCCGGGGCTGACGCCGACAATGGTTTCGCCAAGGCCGAGGGCGCGGAAGCGGTCGAGACCGCCGAGGCGAGCGGCGGGTGCGCCGTCGAGACGGATCCAGTCGCTCGAGGGCAGGGTGTCCAGAATTCCGGCGCGGTGGAGGAGTTCGAGATAGTAAAAGCGTTCATGGCGCGGAATCTCTCCGGGCCTCGGCACGCGGATGGCGCGGGTGAGTAATGCACTGCGGCCATCGCGCGCGTAGCCGATGCGTTCGGGGATGCGCGCGAGGAAGGCGATGGCGGCGGCTTCGAAGGCGTTCTGAAGGAGGATCGCGACGTCGAAGTTTTCAGAGCGCAGGGCACGGGCCTGGCGCCACTTCGATGCGGGAGTGTAGGGAATCACGCGGTGGCAAAAGGGCTCGCGGCCGTAGAGATCGGCGACCCAGGGCTTGGCCAGGATGGAGATTTCGGCGGCGGGAAATTTTTCGTGGAGGGCGCGCAGGGCGGGCAGGGACATCACGGCGTCGCCGACCCAGTTGGTGGCGCGCACCAGGATCTTGCTATAAGGCACTCACTATTAGTGTAGTGTGCCAAGGCATAATTGGCCGCCGATGAACGCGGATGAACGCCGATTGCAGCATACTGAAAGCATGCGGATCGCACTGCTGCTCTGTTTGGCTTTGTGCGCACGGGCGCAACGGGTGATTGCGGTGAATGTCGACGGGATTGTTCATCCGGTGACGGTCGAGATCATCGGGCATGCCATCGAGCAGGCGTCGCGGGAGAATGCGCCGGCGATTTTGCTGCGGTTGAATACTCCCGGCGGGCTGATCGATGCGAGCCGCGAGATCACGGCGAAGATCGTCGCTTCACGCGTGCCGGTGATCGCATACGTGACGCCGAGCGGGGGACGGGCGGCCTCGGCGGGATTCTTTTTGCTCGAAGCGGCGGATGTTGCGGCGATGGCTCCGGGGACCAATACGGGCGCGTCGTCGCCGGTGCTGATGAACGAACAGATGGACCCGGTGATGCGGAATAAAGTCGAGAACGACACGTCGGCGTGGCTGCGCAGTATCGTGCTGAAGCGCGGACGCAACGTGGAACTGGCGGAGACGACCATTCGCGCGGCCAAGGCGTTCACGGAAAAAGAGGCGCTGGACGATCATTTGATCGACCGGATCGCGGTGGACGAGCGGACGCTGCTGGACGGGCTCGACGGCGTGGCGGTGAAGCGATTCAACGGGGCGCAAGAAGTGCTGCACACGCGCGGAGCGGAGGTAGCTGATTATCAGACGACCTGGCGGGAGCGGATTGTCGCGGCGATCGCCGATCCGAACATCGGATTCATTTTACTGGTGCTGGGGGCATTGGGAATTTATGTCGAATTCTCATCGCCGGGGCTGATTTTTCCGGGAGTCGCGGGAGGGATTCTGGCGCTGCTGGGGTTGTCGTCGCTGGCGGTGCTGCCGATCAATTGGGCGGGCGCGGCGCTGCTGGTGCTGGGCGTGTCTCTGTTCGTGCTGGAGGCGAAGTTCGCTTCGCACGGGATTCTGGGGATTGGCGGAACGGTGGCGATGGTGCTGGGCGCGATGCTGCTGATCGACGGGCCGCCGGAGATGCGGATTCATTTGTCGACGGCGCTCGCGGTGAC
>JBEKOZ010000174.1:0-9374 GCA_049521275.1 Bryobacteraceae bacterium
GCTCGAAGTGCGTGAAGATGAAGGTTCTGTTTGTCGGCGGGCTTCTCGATGACGATCGCCTCCAGGTGCGGGCAGGATTACAAGGATTTGCAGTGTTTCCGAAGCCGTATTCCGCCGCGGAGCTGCTCGAAAAGGTGAAAGAAGTGCTGATGCGGCCGCGAGGGTAGATGAGGCCCTTGGCGAGGGAATTTCCTGCTATCCTTCAGTGCAAAGCCGATGACCGTTATCGTCAAGAACAATACGGCTGATCTGGTGGTGCCTGCCAGCGTCCGCCGGAAGGCCGGAATCAAGCCCGGGGACCGGCTGGAGTTCAAGGTCTCAGGCGGAATCATCAACATCATTCCTAAACTGCCTTCCGCCGATGGCGAGTACACGGCGGAGCAGCGCCGAGTTATCGATGCGGAGCTTGCATCTGCCGCCAAGGGGCCTTATTACGGGCCGTTTGAGACTGCCGACGCCGCGATTCGATTTGTTCACCGCGAAATCCGTAAGCGCAGGGGCGTGGATTCCAAAACAACGAGGCGATGAGGGTTGTCTTTTCCGATCGCGCTATCGAGTCGCTGAAGGACGCTCCCCAAAACGTCCAGCGCGCTTTTGACAAGCAGCTGCGATTCCTCACCGCCAATCTCCTCCATCCCTCGTTGCACGCCAAGAAATATGACGAGTCGAAGGACCTTTGGCAAGCTCGCGTTACCAAGGATTGGCGCTTTTACTTCACGATCGCCGACGATACCTATCGAATTGAAAAAATCATTCCGCATCCGAAGAGTTGATCGCGACGCATTTAGACCCACGATTTTAGGGATCTGATTTGAAACTAACGATGCGGCACGGGTTGGACTGATCCGGTCTTTCGTACTTTTTCGACTGATTCGTCACGTTGACATGCACGAATTGGACTCGCGGGTTGCGCTCGCGCAGCAGGACCTCGAAGGGGTATTCGAGCTGTAGTTCGTTGATGTCGATGCCGATCAGGGGACAGCCGCTGCGGGGCGGCGTCGACTTCTTCTATGTACTTGGCCTGGATGTTCCACTGGTGCAGGTCGTTGAAATACTGATCCTCGCGGGAACTCCGCAGAATACTGTGCGGACCTTTAAGCGGGCGGACCCAATTCTCCAGAAGATATGGCTTTGCGGTATCGAGCAGCAGGACGACCAGCGCCAGTTGCAGGATCGGCGGACGGATGATAATTACGGCGGGACAGGCCAGCACGAAAAGCGGCAGAAACATGCGCGCCATATAGGGCTGCCACTTCAAATAGGCGCAGAAGAGAACGAATCCGGCGGCCAGGCCGCACAAATAGAAGAAGAGACGCGGAGAGCGCCATGGCATGGCGAGAAAACACAGCGCGAGAATCGCCAGGTGCCAGCGATTGGGAGCGTTGGTCTCGTGATTGGCGTTGCGCGGAGGCTCGTAGTGGGACCAGAGAAAAGTGGTGGAGGGATCGTTGGGATCCAGGCCGAGCTGGCCATGAAACGAGACTACGCGGTCAAAAAGACCAAGATTCCAGCGGTCGCTGCGGGCGCCGAGTTGCTCGCTCGAATGGCGGAGGATGTTGGAGACGGTGGCTCGCCAGCCGAATTTTTCATTCCTCCAGCGGAATTTTCCGTCGCCCTGCGCGGAATCGAAGCCGAGGGGTGAGCCGCTGAGGTCGACATTGCGGACGAACTGTGGAAGATTCAGCGCGAGCGCCGGGAGGGCGATCAGGGCGATCGAGGATCGATGCTCGCGCCACCATTTCCACGCTGGGATCCCGATGGCGAGAATCAGTCCGGGGGCGAACAGATAGGCGGTCGCCTTGGTGCCGAGGGCGAGGCCGAGCGCCAGTCCGGCAAGTATCGTGTCGGAACGATCGCCTTCTGGGGCTCGCAAGAGAAAATATGCGGCGCATGCCAGCCAGGCGGCCAGCAGGTAATCGTTCTTCGCGCCGGAGGCTTGCAGGATGCCGTTGGGAATCGTCGAGCAGAACAGGGCGGCGAGGAGCTGACCTCGGCGCGCGGCTCCGAACTGCTTCGCGATGGCAGCCACCGCGACGATCGACGTGAGGCAGCCAAACCACTGGCCGAGATTGAGGAGCCGATCGCCGCCAGAGATGATATAGGTCTGGAGCATCAGGTATTCGGCGAAGGGCTGCAACATGATCTGGTTGAGATAGGGGGTCGGGAAGAAGTTGACGCTGCGCTGCTGGGCCCAGAACAGGACGCGGGGCAGATGATAGGCCATGGCGTCGGTGGAGTTGGGGGGGCTTTTGAGCGCAATGAAGGCGAGGATGCCGAGGATCGCGGCAATGAGGGCGAGCAATATGCCGTTAACCAGCCCGGGCGGGGTGAGGGACGGTTTCCTCGAGGTTCGTAGAAGGGCGACGGCAGCCAGAGTCCAAGCTATTATAAGAGCGGGGCGGGTGAGCGCATGCGTAACTCCTAGAACCTCCGTGACGGCTACGGCGAAGGCTCCCAGGGCGACGGAGCATTTTAGATAGAACCGCATTCCTTGTGGGGCCGCTTGACTTTCGCTGCCGCACTATTCTAACGTAACGATTCGACTAGGCCGCAGCAGGGATCGTGCGGGCTATGTCCCTTTATGGCGGATCAAGAGGGCTTGGAAGCACGAACGGTCGACCAGTTGCTGGATTCGACGCTCGACAGTGTCGATGTCGCCGAGGAGGCGGTCCTTAAAGAGGCGGAGGAGATTGGCTTCGATGAGGACGACCTGCACAAGATCGGGATGTCGGTGCGGGAGTGCATGGTGAACGCGGTGGTACACGGGAATCGTTATAACGCGCGCAAGAAGGTGCATGTAATGATTCGAAGGACATCGGACCGGTTGGCGGTGGTGATTCAGGATGAAGGCGACGGATTCGATATGGCCACGCTGCCGGATCCGCTGGCGAATGAGAATTTGTTACGGCATTCAGGGCGCGGGCTGCTGCTGATCCAGGCGTTTATGGATGAGTTTCAGATCCGGCCACGGGAGCCGAAGGGTACGGAAGTCAAGATGGTAAAGATTCTGGCGAAAGCTAGCTAATTGGGGAGGGTTCTGTGAGCGTGAAATTAACCACCCGGCAGGTGGGCGACGTTACGGTAGTGGACGCGGTAGGCCGCATCACTTTGGGCGAGGGAGCTAGCACATTTCGCGACACCATTCGCGATTTGTCATCGAGCGGGCATAAGAAAATCCTGTTGAACCTGGGAGAAGTGAGTTATATAGACAGCTCGGGAATCGGCGAGATGGTTTCGGGATTCACGACGGTGGCTAATCAGGGGGGGATTGTGAAGCTGCTGAATTTGACCAAGCGGGTGAAGGATTTGCTTCAAATTACCAAGCTTTATACGGTTTTTGAAGTATTCGACGACGAAGCGGCCGCGGTTCGAAGTTTCGCCTGAGCTTAGGGATTAACCCGAGACCCCTCAAGGGGGTAGCTGTTTTGGGATCGACAATTGGTTGCGTTTAGGTAACGGAACCTGGAGAATTACGGCGGCTCCAGCTCACTGTACTGGCAGAGCAAACCGCGCACGGCTGGCATTTTTGACGAGACGCCGTTAAGCTAGCGCGGCGCCATGGATGGTCATGGTCCCGATCAGAGAGCCCAAAACATACTCGATTTTACTCGCCGACGATCTGACGCTTGTCAGGGAAGGGTTGGCGGCGATTTGTGAGGCACAGCCTCAGTTTCGCGTCGTCGGGCAGTGCGCCGAAGGCGTCGCGGCTTTGCGGATGATGGAGCTGAAAAGGCCTGACATCGCTGTTTTAGACCTCAATCTGCCTGATATGTTCACGCTGGAAATTGTGAGGCGGGCGAAAGAGTCGGGTCTTCCCACCAAGATCGTGGTGCTTTCCACGCGCCGGGATCGGAAAACGGTGGTGGAAGCGCTCCGTTGCGGGGTGAGCGCGTTTCTGCTGAAGTCGGGACCCTCGGTTCAACTGCTGGAGGCGTTCGAGCAAATTCTGGATGGCGGAATTTACGTTTCGCCGCAGCTGGAGTTGAACAAGATTTTCGGTCCTGGACAGAAGTCCTCGATGGACGATCCGCTCGAAATGCTCAGCGCCCGCGAATACCAGGTTTTTACGCTCCTGGTGGACGGGATTCGGGCCAAGGAGATTGCCGCAAGACTGGAGCTCAGTCCCAAAACGGTAGACACCTATCGGGCGAGCCTGATGCGGAAGCTCGACATTCATGATGTGGCCGGATTGGTAAAGTTCGCTATCCACCGCGATCTCACGACCACTGGGATGTAAAACAAGGGGGTATGTAAACCAAGGAATACAAACTCTCCCGTGCTAAACTGATGTTGGAGTTTGCAGTGGATCGACAACTTAAAAAAGTAGTAAAGAGCGACGAATTTAAAGATCAGGTATGGCACGGGATTGACTTTGTAAAGGCGCATCCCGCGGAGATCAAGAAATACGGCGGGATCGCACTGGCGATCCTGGTGGTTGCCGGAGGCAGTTACCTCTATCTCCGCCATCAAGGGGATGCGCGTGAAGAAGCGCTCGCCCAGGCGCTGAAAATACACGACGCCACCTTTGGCGCCAACGTCCAGACGACCAACCTCCATTTCGATACCCAAGCCGAGAAAGACCAGGCGATGCAGAAGGCATTTCGGGACGTGGTGACCAAGTATCACGGCACGCAAGAGGCCGCCATCGCCGGTATGAACCTGGGACAGGAAGCGGTCGACAGAGGCGATACCGCCAGCGGCGAGAAGGAGTTTCTGGACATCGCCAACAGCGCTCCGCCGGCTTATTCGTCGCAGGCCGCTTTGGCGTTGGCGCAGCTCTATGCCATTGAGGGCAGGACAGCCGAAGCGGAAAAGCTGCTCAATAATCTGATCAAGAATCCAACGGTGACGGTTTCCAAAGAAGAAGCCGAAATCGCCTTGGCGAGAGTGAAAATCAAGACAGATCCGGATGCGGCGCGCAAGATCCTGGAAGGGCTTCGCACCGAGAGAGCCGCCGTCAGTAAGGCCGCGCTGGCCGCTTTGGGCGATCTCGCCGGCGTGCGCTAGCAACCCTCGTGACCGGGCACCTCGCCCATCTTAAATTTCCTGTTGTGTCCTCTCGCGGACGTCGTTATCCCGAGCTTCCCCACGCCTATCGCAATGAATTTCAGCGGGATCGCGACCGCGTAGTGCATGCCCGCGCATTTCGTCGTCTGGAAAACAAAACCCAGGTGTTCACCCCCGGCGTCTCGGACCATTTCCGCAATCGCCTGACGCATACCATCGAGGTGTCGCAGATCGCGCGCACGGTTGCCGGAGTGCTGGGGCTTGACGAGGATTTGACCGAGGCGCTCGCGCTCGCGCACGACATCGGACATCCCCCCTTCGCACACTCCGGGGAAGCCGAGCTCGATCGCCTGATGAGGCGCTATGGCGAGCGGTTCGAGCACAATCTTCACGCGCTTCGAATCGTCGAAAGCTTTGAGAATCCGTACGCGCTATTTCCCGGCTTGAATCTGACCTTTGAGGTGCGCGAAGGCATTGTGAAACACTCGCGTGATTTCTCCCCGGGCGAGATTCCCTACCTCGACGAATATCTGCCCGGGTTGAGGCCCCCTCTCGAAGCGCAGTTGATCGATCTGTGCGACGAAATCGCCTACAACGCGTCCGATCTCGACGATGGCTATTTTGCCGGATTGATCCGGCTCGAAGATGCGCGCCAGATGGTCGGGAAAGTCGGCGAGCTGGACGAGATCCTGTCGCAGCAATACCCGGGCGCCCCGGAACGCGTCCGGGTGCATGAAATCGTGCGTGCGCTGATCAACTGGCTGGTTTCGGGGCTGATCGCCGGAACCATCGAAGCGGCAAGAGGGCTTCGGAATGTCGACGAGGTCCGCCAAAGTGGAACGCGGGTGGTATGTTTTTCGGCGGAAACCGCCACTGGTAGCCAGGAACTGAAGAACTTCCTAAGGCGAATCGTCTATGAGTCCGACCGGCTAACCGAGGACCGCAACAAATCTACCGGCTTGATAGCGACGCTGTTCGAATTCTTCATCGACCACCCCAATCGCTTGCCCGTCAATTACGTGGAGGAGTCCGCCGGACAGCCTCTCCATCGCGTCGTCTGCGATTACATCGCCGGCATGACGGACGGCTTCCTGCTCCGCACCGCGGAGCAGATGAAACTTCTCTAATAGGGTATTTTCTCGAAAATCGGTATCAACTTCTTCCCGGTTATGGCGTTTAA
Organism: Bryobacteraceae bacterium; assembly: GCA_049521275.1. GTDB lineage: Bacteria > Acidobacteriota > Terriglobia > Bryobacterales > Bryobacteraceae > Palsa-187. The sequence continues at coordinate 6,188 of JBEKOZ010000174.1, forward strand.
TAAAGGGAGAGGCTGTGGAAAATGCGTAAGTCGTTGGTTCTGGTGCCGTTGATTCTGGCTATAGCGGCGCCAGCCTGGACTTCCAAAAAGAAGGCCGAGGTCGACGCTCAGCGGTTCCGCGAGAAACTCAGCAAGGATGAGCAGGTCCTGCACGCGCTCGACCGGCTGACGTTTGGTCCGCGTCCCGGCGATGTCGCGGCGGTTAAGAAGATGGGCGTGAAGAAGTGGATCGATCTCCAGCTCCATCCTGAGAAAATCGCGGAGAATCCAGCGCTCGAAGCCAAGCTGGCGCCGCTCGAAACGTTGCGCCTGACGCAGGGTGAAACGGGAGCAAATTATCCGACTCCGCAACTGGTCCGCGCCGTCTCCGAGGGCCGCCAGCCGCTGCCGGACGATCCGGTTGCACGCGCGGCGGTGGAACGTCTGGTTCGCCGGTACAAAGTAAAGAAGGACGGGACGGATGCCGATCCAATGGAGCCCGCAGTGCCTCTCCACAGCCTTCTGACCCGGGCGCAGGTCAACTCGCTGCGCAGCGGGACCACGGCTCAGAGGAAGGAAGTGTTGGCCTCCATCCCGCAGGAGCAGATCGACGACGTGGTGATCGCCATGACGCCGTCTTTGCGCAAGGAGCTCATTCCGCTGGCCCCGGAGTATCTGCGGCGCAAACTGCTGCTCTCGAACCATCCGCTGCAAGTAGTCGCTTACGATCTTTCAGAGGGCAAGCTCTATCGTGCGATCCTCGGCAACCGCCAGCTCCAGGAGCAAATGGTCGACTTCTGGTACAACCATTTCAATGTCTATCTCGACAAGGGCAACGACCGGTTCATGGTTCCCAGCTATGAGCGCGAAGCCATCCGGCCGCACGTGCTGGGACATTTTCGGGATCTCCTGGAATCGACCGCAACGGCGCCCGCCATGCTGTTCTATCTGGACAACTGGGAGAGCGTCGCGCCGGACGCCGCTCGCCGTCCTGGGAGGGGATCCCAGCGGCCCTCTCGCGGGCTGAACGAAAACTACGGCCGGGAGCTGCTGGAACTCCATACGCTCGGCGTCGACGGCGGCTATACCCAGGAGGATGTGACCCAAGTCGCGCGATGCTTCACCGGCTGGACCATAAAGAATCCGCAGGCCGGCTCGATTTTTACGTATAACGATCGCGTCCACGACAAGGGCGAAAAAATCGTCCTCGGCGTGAAGATTCCCGCGGGCGGCGGCAAGGACGACGGCGAAAAGGTGCTCGATATTTTAGCCAGGCATCCGTCCACCGCGCGCTTCATCTCCAGGAAGCTTGCCCAGCGATTCGTCGCCGACGATCCACCGCCGGAGCTGATTGACCGCATGGCCAGGACATTCCTCGATACCGACGGCGATATCCGCGCCGTCATGACCACCATGCTGACTTCGAATGAGTTTCTCTCGCGTGGCGCCTATCAAGCGAAAGTGAAGACTCCGTTTGAAATGATCGTCAGCTCGATTCGGGCCACTGGTGCGCAGGTCGACTACGCATTTCCGCTGGCGGAGCGCCTGGACAAGCAGCTCGGCCAGCCTCTCTATCGCAAGCGGGAACCCACGGGTTATTCGAGCGCCAACGCCGAGTGGATTAATTCAGCGGCGCTGCTGGAGCGAATGAATTTCGCGCTCGATCTGACCCAGAACAAGGTGCAGGGAACCAAAGTCGACCAGTCGCGATTCAACCAGGATCCCAGTCATACCGCGCGGCTGATGCTCTTCACCAACCCGAGCGCAACCACGCGCAACGCGATCGACAAGGCGCTCGCCGAGCAGAAGACGAAAGATCCGAAGGCGGCATCGCCGGCGCTGGTGGCCGGCCTGGTCATCGGATCGCCGGATTTTCAAAGACGTTAGGAGTGATCAGATGACTTTCAGCCGCCGCATTTTTTTGAAAAGTTCCGCGCTGGCAATGGTCGGAGTAGGCGCGACCCCCGCATGGCTATCGCGGGCGCTCTACGCCGGGGACGCACCTGCTCCCCGGAAAAAAGTGCTGGTGGCGATTTTCCAGCGCGGCGCCGTGGACGGCCTGAACGTGGTGGTTCCGCACGGCGAAAAGCGCTACTACGAAATGCGCCCGACCATCGCCATCCCGCGCCCCGACGGCACGCCCGATACCGCGATCGACCTGGACGGCATGTTCGGCCTGCACCCGGCGTTGAGCGCTCTGAAACCAATTTATGATTCGGGTCAACTGGCCATCGTCGAGGCCGTCGGCTCGCCCGACCCGACACGGTCCCATTTTGACGCGCAGGATTACATGGAATCCGGCACACCCGGCCGCAAGGCGACCAGCGATGGCTGGCTGAATCGCGCGCTGCCGGCTGAGAAAGGAAAGCTGTCGCCGGTGCGCGCCATCAGCATGGGAGCCGCTCTACCGCTCTCCCTGCGCGGCCGCAACGACGCGGTGGCGATCAACAATCTGGCCGAGTTTCAGGTTAAGGACGCCCCCAGCTCGATGGGTTTCGAGAGCATGTACGGAAACTCCAACGACAAGGTCCTCAACGGCACCGGCCGCGAGACGTTCGCAGCCGTGAAGCTGATGCAGGCGATTCAGAAGCAGCCCTACAATCCCTCCAACGGCGCGAAATATCCGAATGGACGCCTGGGACAGTCCCTGATGCAGATCGCGCGGCTGATCAAATCAAACGTGGGTTTGGAGGTCGCCTTCACCGACGTGGGCGGATGGGATACTCACGTCAATGAAGTGGGCGCGAAGCCGGCACAAGGGCAACTTGCCAATCTTTTGAACGACTTCGGCGGATCGCTCGCGGCGTTTTACAAGGACCTGGGCGACCGCATCGCGGACGTCACCATCGTCACGATGAGCGAATTCGGCCGTACCGCCAAGGAAAACGGCAATCGCGGTACCGATCACGGCCATGCCAACGTAATGTTCGCCTTAGGCGGCGGCATTAAGGGCGGCAAGGTGTACGGCGACTGGCCGGGCCTGGATCCGGAACAGCTCTACGAGAATCGCGACCTGAACCTGACCACGGATTTCCGCGATGTATTGGGAGAACTGGTAGCGCGTCAACTGGGAAACCGGAACATCGCCTCCGTCTTTCCGGGCTACAATGAGCCGAAATTCCGGGGCCTTATGATGGGGTAAGGCCTACGTAAAAGCCTGGAGGCCGCCGATAAGACTTACGGAGACGTTTTCCCGTTTATGTTGTGG
>JBEKOZ010000175.1:0-8488 GCA_049521275.1 Bryobacteraceae bacterium
AGCTTCTAAAATCACCAGCATCGCCTCACACCTTATCAAGCGTAAACGAAGCTTGAATCTTCACCTACGCTCACATGAATTGTAGAAAGTTTTTGTCCCTCGGCCATTCCCGCCAGCAGGCGCCGCGAAATCTGCGGCAGCAGCGTGTTGGTCAGGATATTGTCGACGTTGCGCGCGCCGCTCTCCACCTCCGTGCAGCGCTTGGCGACTTCCTCCACCAGCGCCGGATCGTAGTCGAGCGTCACCCGATGATTCTCCTGCAATCTCCTCTGGATCTTGCCCAGTTTCAGCCGGATGATGGTTTTCAGCGCTTCGTCGCGCACCGGGAAATACGGAATAATCACCAGGCGGCCCAGAAACGCCGGTTTGAAAATTTTATCGAGCTCCGGCTTCAGCGCTTTAATGAGTCCTTCGGGGCTCGGGGCGGTTTCCGGGTCCGCCATCAGCTTCATCAGCGTATCGGTGCCGGCGTTCGACGTCAAGATGATGATGGTATTCTTGAAATCGATCTCGCGGCCCTCGCCGTCTTCCATCATTCCCTTGTCGAAAACCTGGAAAAACAGCTCCAGCACATCGGGATGCGCCTTCTCCACTTCATCGAGCAGCACCACCGAATACGGCCTGCGCCGGACAGCTTCGGTGAGCACTCCGCCTTCTCCGTAACCTACATAACCTGGAGGAGATCCCTTCAAAGTGGAAACGGTGTGCGCTTCCTGAAATTCGCTCATGTTGATGGTGATCATGTTGCGCTCGCCGCCATACATGAGGTCTGAAAGCGTAAGCGCGGTTTCCGTTTTGCCGACGCCGCTGGGACCCACTAATAGAAAAACTCCAATGGGTTTATTAGGATCTTCGAGGCTTGCGCGCGAGGTTCGAATACGTTCGGCAATCTGCACCAATGCGTGATTCTGGCCGATAACCCGCGATCCTAGAACACTTTCGAGGGTCAAGACGGTTGCGATTTCATCCTTCAGCATTTTGCCGGCGGGGATTCCGGTCCAGGCGGAGATCACTTCGCCGATGGTGAAGCCGTCGACACAGACGCGCATCAGAGGCGTTTCCCCTTGTAACTCAGTAAGCTCCGCGTTGAGCTTGTCGAGCTCCGTCCGATCCCCTCCTTTTTCCTCGAGCTTCAGGCGCAGATCGCGAATTTTCATGACCAGATCGCGTTCCTTCGTAAACCGTTCATTCAGCGTCTTCAAACGCTCCTCGGCATCGGCTTTTTTCTTGGCGATGATCCCCAGGCGCTCAGAGTGATCGGCGCCTACCGAGGCTTCGCGTTCGAGGACCCGGGTCTGGACGGCCAGATCGTCGAGTTCGCGGGAAGCGTCCTCGATTGAGGCGGGGATCGAATTCTGCCCCAACGACAAACGCGCACATGCTGTATCTAAAACACTTACGGCCTTATCGGGTAACTGGCGGCCGGCCAGGAAGCGGTGCGATAAACGGACCGCGGCGGCCACGCCTTCGTCTAAAATTCGCACGCCGTGGTGTTTTTCGAGCGCACCGACGATTCCGCGCAACATGACCATGCACTGCTGCTCGACGGGCTCTTCCACCTTCACGACCTGGAAGCGGCGGGCCAGGGCCGCGTCTTTTTCGAAGAATTTCTTGTACTCACTCCAAGTGGTTGCAGCGATGGTCCTTAACTCTCCGCGTGCCAAGGCTGGCTTCAATAGGTTAGCGGCGTCGTTCTGGCCGGCCTGGCCACCAGCGCCGATCATGGTATGGGCTTCGTCGATGAAAAGAATGATCGGAACCGAGGAGGATTTTACCTCTTCAATGAGGCCTTTTAAGCGGTTTTCAAACTCGCCCTTGATCCCCGCACCTGCTTGCAACAAAGCGAGATCGAGGGTGTGAAGGTGGACGTTTTTGAGTGATGGAGGGACGTCGCCGTGAGCGATTCTCAGGGCGAATCCTTCGACGACGGCTGTTTTTCCGACACCGGCTTCGCCCGTCAGAATGGGGTTGTTCTGGCGGCGGCGCATAAGAATATCAATGACTTGGCGAATTTCGGAGTCGCGGCCGAGGACAGGATCGATCTTGCCTTTCTTGGCATTTTCCGTCAGGTTGACGGTGAACTGGTCCAGGTTCGGGGTCTTGCCGCCGACGCGTGGGACGAGGGGGTCGCCGGGTGCTGCCGCGGCCTCTGCGATGTCCTCCTGGGAGCCTTCGGTGATCGATAACAGCTCCTTATTCAGCCTTAATGCATCGATTTTGAGCAGTTCTTTACCCTTATTCGACACTAATCGCATCAATTCATCGCTCGAAACGAGGGCGAGAATCAGGTGGCCGCCGCGGATCTGCGTGTTGTTGAAATCGAGGGACGCGGTCGACCAGGCCGCGGAGAGCAGTTTCAAAACCGACGGACTGAATGCGGGAGTGCGGGCGTTGCCGGTTTTGAAGGTGTCGAGGCTGCGCTCCAGTTCCTTTTGCAGACGCGAGGGGTCGACTTCGAACGCGTGGAAAATTTTCGCGGCGTCGCCGCCACTGTTATCCAGCAGCTTCAAGAGGACGTGCTCGATCTCGATGTCGTAATGAGTTCGAGCGAGGCAGAGGCCGGCGGCGGCTTCGAGGGCTCCGCGAGTGGTGTCGTTCAGTTTTCCGATCAGACCTTTTAGGTTTACGCTCATAAAAATTTCTCCTTACGCCGCTGGCTATTCAGATGGTCAGGATTGTATCACCGGCGTCTACCGGCTTTGGCTGGGTCTTGGCCCAGGAGGTCCAGCCGAGGCGAGGGACGCCTCCCAGTTCGCAGGAGGGTACTTCCTCTTTCTTCAAAATCAGACGCACTTCGAAATCGAGTTCGCCCCGTCCGGCGAATTTCGCGAGCGACCGCAACGGCTCATAGGCGGTGCCGGAGGGAAGAAAGTCCAGGTATCGGTCGAGCGCCATCGGGCCGAGATGCAGGCGCACGCCGGATTGCTGATGCCAGATTTCATCGCCCACGATGGCGCCGCCGCCCAGCTGCTCCGATTCCGTGGAGGCGCGGTCGAAGATGGAGCAATCCTTTGGCGCGAGGGGGAACCAGGCGCCGGTGAACTGTTCAATCTCGACCTCGACTTCGAAATAATCCGCGATGATTCTCTCGAGAGCGGCGGCGGAACGGGGACGCAGGGCGAGGAGGCCGCCGTAGAACAGCAAAGAATCGTCCCGGACGTTCAGCCGATCCGCGAGGTTCCCGGTGCCGATGCCGATCAGATCCATGAGGTGATGGGAAAACCGGTCGCGCTCGCCGCGCTCATAGGCGATGGTGAAGCGGTATTTTTCCCACGCCTGATAAAACAGCGAGATCATGCGATGGTTGAAGATGTCGAAAAACTCGATCATCGCGTAGTCTTTGTTGCGGACGCGGTCGATCAGCAGCTCAGTGTAATAAAGAGGCAAAACACCCATGGGTCCGGTGAGGCCCATGAAGTTGACCACCAGGACGGGAATGTCGCCGTCCCAAATAATCCGCTGAATCGAGCTGGCGGGAAACGAAAACGTGCAGTGCGCGGTGAAACGCATCACTTCTTTGTCGGGACTGACGAAGCGGCCGACCGGGGCGCGATGGGGCAGAAGGCGTTCGATGAGTCGTACGGCCTGAAAGAATTCGAAGGGGCACGGGTTCTCGCGGAGAATCACTTCCATGCGCGCGTAGCGTGCGGGGTCCGCTGAGATCGGTGCGGGGAGACTTTCAACGGTATTGTCTATCCCGCCTGGGATGGCCATTTCTTTAAGCGCGTCCTTTCTCCGGAAACCGCTTCCTGTGGTCGCGGCTCTATAGTGCGTGAACGCCGGATCGGTTTAGAGAGCCGCGACCATCGGGTCACATCAGGATTGTTTGTCCGGCGCGGGGTGGCCATTCTTTTAGCGGCTCCTTTCTCTGTTTGGTGCGTACCTGAAGCTGGCTGAAGCTGTTGAGCGAAACGTATTCTCCCAGAAAACGCTCGATGACGCTCGAGAAGAGAAAGACGCCGCCGCCGGTGAACATTTCTTCGTCGAGTTCGAGCTGGACGCGGGTGCCGCGCGCGAAGGTGATGCCGTTTTCCGAAATGAGTCGCGCGAAATGGCGCGCGCTGGTGAGGTTGGTGATGCCGTCGATCTGCTTTTCCGAATAGGCGGAGCCGGTGAAGTTGTAGAGCTTGAGGATTTCCTGAAACGCTTCCCGCCCTTCGTCGACGAGCGAGAGATAGTTGAGAGAAAGATGCGAAATCAATCGCCAGAGAGCGGATTTACCGGAAGGAGGGCGCACCGAGGAGGTGGGCTTGCGCAGAGCCACGATACGCTTGATGGCCGCGCCGCCTTCGATTTCGAAATCGCCGGCTTCATTGGCGAAGCTGAGGCGCGAGGGCAGGTCGCGATTGGTGCAGGTGGTTTTGAGGGTCAAAGTGTCGATCTCAGGAAGGATCGGACGGGCCGAGAGATCGACCAGCGTGACGGAAACTTCGGTGCCTTCATCGCCGGTCTTCGAAGACTGTCGGCGGTGGGCCAGCCAGAAGGTCTGCTTCTTGTCCTTTTGAGAGGCGTGGCGGAAGGAATAGAAGGGCTCGAAGCGCTGCACTGCATTCGATTGCGGATCGATGCTGAGCACCTCATCGATGGAGAAGACTTCGGTGGCCTGGGGACGGCGAACGTCGGGGACGACGGGATACTCGTAGCGACGCTGGTCGAGCAGAATCGGCTCGGCGGTCTGCATGAACAGATTCACGATGGGCGTGGCATTGATGCGGAAGGTCTTGGCGTTGACCCCCAGTTCGAGAGTCTGGCGGCGTTCGGTGAGCTCGAACTGGGAGAGCAGAAACACGAGCTCAAAGCGATTCTTATAGCCGGCCGCGAGGGCTTCCCCGAGCCCTGAAATATCCAGGAAGAAAAACTTTTCGGGGAAGGTAAAATACTCCTGGAGCAAGCGATAGCCTGGGAAACAGCGGCGCGGATAGGGCAGCATCGATTCGGCTTCGTTGAATCCGGCGGGACGGAGGGCGTCGCCGCGGAGAACGGTGGGGCGGATGCGCGAGCTGGGAGTGGGGTCGCGCACCAGAACCTGCACGATATTGGCGCAGAGCAGCTCGTAGAGCGTGTGAGAGACGTTGGCCTCCCCGGCGATATGGAGCCGCAGGGTATCGATTCCGAGTGCGGGAAGAAGAACATCCTGGGGCGCGCGAAATTCGACGCGAACGGCGGCGACGGCATCGAGGGACTTGACGGCGGGCGATAAACGGTCGGGCGAGGTCCACTCGCCGGCCACGATGCGGAGAGGGAGCACGGTAGTGTCGAAGCAGGTGCGGAACTGGCAGGGGACGCCGGCGACGGCCCGCGAGTTGAGCACGGCGCCGCGGGGGATTTTCTGAGGCGCGGCGGCACCACCCTGGTCGGCATCGAGATGCATTTCGACGATCGACATGGAGGGCAGAGGGCGGATGTAATGCGGATAGAGGATGCTGAGCAGAGCCTCGGTGATCTCGGGAAACTCGTCGTCGATTTTGAGATGGACGCGGGCGGCGAGGAAGGCGAAGGCTTCGAGGAGACGCTCGACGTGAGGATCGTCGCATTTATCGGGTTCGAGGATGAGACGGCCGGCGATCTTGGGATATTTTTGTCCGAACTCGGCGCCTAGCTGGCGGAGATAGTTTAGTTCGTTTTCGTAATAGAGGAGGAGGTCGTCACGCATGGGGGGTGGCCTCCTGAGGCGTCGCCACGAGTGGCGGCGCGGCACGCAGGAGTGCGTGCGCCACAAGCGCTGGGCGGCGATTGTGCATTAGTGTTCGCCTCGGATCTGGTATTCGCCGTTGGCTATTTGCAGTTCGCCGTCGAAGGAGACGTGCTCCGGCGAAGGATCCATTTTCAGGGAGCCTTCGATCTGGAAGCGCACGGCGCGGATGCCGACACCCGAGCCTTCGAGCAGCATGACGCGCACGTTGGCGAGGCGCGGCTCAAACAGCGCGACGGTGCGTTCGATTTCCTGAAGAAGCATCTGCCGGTCGCGGGGCGAGTTGGCGCTCATCGCCGAGAAATCCGGCAGGCCGTAGTTGAAAAGAGATTGATAAAGCTCGGCCATGGATTCAGGCGCGGCGTTGGGATTGCGGCGGGTGTTGAGGAGCCATTCGAGGTCGCGACGAAGCGCGGCTTTCAACCCGCGAACGCTGGCGGAGCGGGTGCGATAAGGATCGGAGGCGACGGAGGCCGGGATGGAGCGGTCGCGGCCGCGGTCCCGGTCGTGATCGACGAGGCGATCGACCAAGGGCTGGGTTACGGGAAGATCGGCGTCGGATCGAGCCATCAGAGGTTACCTTCCGCAATCCAGCGCCTGGACCGGGTCGAGCCGGGAAATGCGCGCGTAGAGTTTCTGTTTCACGGCGTCATCGCGTTCGAGCTTATAGAGCATGACCAGCGGCTGGGCGACGCTTTCGCGGGATTCCCATTCGTCGAGCATATGCTGGTCGATGGATTGGGCGAGCTCTTCGAGGATCGGCTGCGCGAGCGTCTCATGGCCGGTCATCATGCAGATCTGGGCAAGTTGGAGTTTACTCTGGAAACGGGCGCGGCCGGACTGCTGGCGCGGAATCTGGGCGGCAAGCATCTGGATGGCCTCTCCGGCGCGGCCGGAGCGGGCGGCTTCGACGGCCAGCGTGAAGGTATCGGGCGGCGCGGGTTCGGAGGGGGCGGAGGGCGAGATGCCGGGGTTATCGAAAACGGCGGCGGCCGGCGGAAGCTCCGGCGGCGCCGGGGAGGCGAGCTGCTTCAGCCAGGTATGGGTCTCGGCGCTGGCGACTGGGGTTTCGTCCGAAAATTCCGCGTCGGGAAGCCGGGGGAGATCGGCGAGGAGGGCGCGCACTTCGCTGCGGATGGCGGCGGCAACGTGAGCGTAGCCACTTTGCTCCGTGGCGTTCACGACGTGGCGCTGGAGATCCAGCCAGGCGCGGCCATAGGGCTCCGCCATGGCGGCTTCCGCGGCGTCGATGAGTTCGCTCCAATTGCCTTCGCCGGCCAGGCGCTTGATGGTCTGGCGGACGAGGGTGGGCGGAGGGACCAGCACACTGGGGTCCGGCGCATCGCCGTAGCCGCGCAACTCGCCCCATCGATAGCCGCGCAATAGGAGATAGGGCGCGGGGCTATAGGAATTCTGAGTGCGCAGGAATTTGGCCACGGCCTGCAGGCGCGCGGCAACATCTTCCAGACTTTCCGGCTCCAGGCTGAGGGTGGCCTTTTTTCGAGCGGGAGCGGCCGCGGCGGCCTCTTGATTCTGGTCCGAAGATACGGGCTCCGCCTGGGAATCGGGCTCGGGTTCAGGCTCCTGCTCCGATTGCGGGGCCTTGCGGCCGGGACGCTTCTGGAGAATCTGATTGGTGGTGTGCCGGACTTCCTCGACGGCTGTTCTGAGAGGCACGAAGCTGGGGGCATCGTTGCCGAATTTTTCATCGCACAGCGACCCGAGCGATCCGATCGCGGCGAGACATCCGTCCATTGAGGCGACCCACTCTTCATATTTCGCGGTGGGCGTGGCGGCGGCGTCCTTCTCGAAATCCTCCAGAGTGATCTTGCCCTCGCTGATCGCGGTCTGGCGGGCCTGCTGTTTGGCTTCGTTCTGCGCGGCCTCCTCCTCGGAGCCGACGCGGCGCGATTCCTTATAATGGTTCAGGCTGAGACCGCCCGTGGTGATCGGCGTAAAGTGGACGGTATCGACCAGACGCTCGCCGACCCAGCCGAGAAGGACGACGCGCGGCTCGAGATCGTCATCCTCGATTTCGGGATAGAAGGTATCCCAAAACTGTTCGAGCAGGCCACGCAACAGCTCGAGGCCCTGCTGAAGGCCAGAGAATTTTTCGCGATGGAGAGCGGCCTCGGTGAGCCAGACGGCAAGTTGGAGGTCCTTGGATCGCTCCGCGAGCGCTTTGCTGGCGAGGTCGGCCACTAGCCGGTAGTCGGCGGTCTTGCGATCGCGCTGCCAGTCGCCCTGGGGGCCGGCGTCGTCCTGGCGGCGCGCTTCCTTGATCTGATCGTAAACGGGGTCGTAGCGGAGGCTGACGCCGCTGGGGTTGTCGCCTGCGATGGGATTCAGCAGATCGGCGCGGAGCGGCATGGCTACGCGTCCTGGGGTGCCAAGGGGGATTCCGAGCTGGATGGAGTGAACTCAATCTTGCGGATATCGAGCAGAGGAAAGTCCTCTCCATCGACGGAAAAAATACGCTGGCCGGAGGGAACACTCACGCCGTCGACCTCGGCCCACTCGGTGGCGCGTCCTAATTTGACGTTGTCGTCGGGGTGACGCCAGGAAAACGGCGCGAGGACGGGCAGGAGGACTTCCCCGAGTTCTTTCTCCTTAAACTTGGGTCCCGTGCGGACGAGCGCGGGAGCCCAGAGAAGATCGCGGAGCCGCTTAGGCGGTTCTAGTTCGATCGATTCGATGTGTTCGAAGGGGATCCACAGATAGGCGCCGGCGGCGAAGAGTTCGAGGCGAGAGCCGAGTCGGGGGTCGGCATCCTCCAGGGTCTCGAACGGCTGACCG
>JBEKOZ010000176.1:0-8427 GCA_049521275.1 Bryobacteraceae bacterium
GACAATAAATGGAATATTTAGGCTTTTTTCTCGTTCAAACGGCGGCGCCCAGCGGGCAGACGAATCCTTTAATGAGCTTTCTGCCGCTGATCTTCATTGTCGCGATCTTCTACTTCCTGGTGTTCATGCCCATGCAGAAGCAGAAGAAACAACAGGCGCAGATGCTGGCGAGTCTGGAAACCGGGACCGATGTGCTGACGACGGGCGGGATTGTCGGGACGATTGTCAGCATTACCGATACGACGCTGGTGCTGCGGGTGAAGCCGGACAACATCAAGCTCCAGGTGATGCGGAGCGCGGTGGCGAGCCTGGTGGACGCGAAGAAGGCTGCGATTGAGGAAAAGAAGTAAGTCCCATGAAAACCAATCTTAAGTTTCGCCTGCTGACCATTATTGCGGTCATTTTAGTTTGCGTGTACGGGATTATCGGCTTGCCGAAGTCGAAAGCGGAGCTGATCCAGAACTGGAAGTCGAATATCAGGCTGGGTCTGGACCTGAGCGGCGGGAGCCACCTGGTGATCGAGGTCCATCTGCAGGATGCGTTTAAGGGCGAGGCCGACGCGGTGATTGCGCGGCTGAAGGACGAGTGCGCGAAGGCCTCCATTCAGTTTGCGGAGATGACGCATACCGATCCGCAAACGATCGCCGACGCGGGGAACATCCAGATCAATATCGCGGGGGTGCCGGCTACGCAGGCGGGGAATTTCCGGGGAATCGTGAACGATAACTTCGGGAGCGGCTGGATTCTGACGCCGGTGAATCAGACCGATTACCGGATGAACATCAAGCAGAGCGAGGCACTGAAAATCAAGGCCGACACGATTTCGCAGACCAAGGGCACGATCACGAATAAGATTAATCAACTGGGGCTGACCGAAGCGACGGTGCAACAGCGGGGCGGCGGGTCCAATGAATCGCAGCTGCTGGTGCAGCTGCCGGGCGTGGACGATCCGGCGCACGTGAAGCAGATTCTGGGTACAGCGGCGAACCTGGGGTTGTACGAAGTGAAGGGCGGACCGTTCGCGTCGCGCGAAGAGGCGATGCAGCAGAGCAGGGGCGGGGTGCTGCCGCTCGATTCGCAGCTGGTGAAGTACCGGCCGGAAGGCGGCGCGCCGGGGCAGGTGTACCTGCTGGCACGGACACCGGTGGTGATGAACCGGGATATTCGCGACGCGCGGCCGCAGCAATCGCAAGACCGGGGATGGGAAACGGAGTTTGTGCTGGCGCAGGACGCGGCGAAGCGGTTCGAACGGTTCACCGGGGCGCACATTCACGACCGGCTGGCGATTGTGCTGGATAACGTGGTGTTGAGCGCGCCGGTGATCAATGCGAAGATCGGCGACAACGGAGTGATCGAGGGGATGGGGACTCACGATAACGCGGCGGACCTGGCGTTGAACCTGAAGGCGGGCGCGATGCCGGCGAGCGTGGAGTATCTGGAAGAGCGCGCGGTAGGCGCGTCGCTGGGCGCCGATTCGATTAAAGAAGGCATGTGGGCGGGCATCGCAGGCGTGATCGCGGTGGTGTTCGTGATGCTGGTGTATTACAAGAAGAGCGGGGTGAACGCGACGCTGGCGCTGGTGCTGAACGCGATCATCTTAGTTGCCGCGTTGAGCTATTTTGGCGCGGTGCTGACGCTGCCGGGGATCGCGGGCATCATTTTAACGATCGGCATGGCTGTCGATTCGAACGTGCTGATTTTCGAGCGCATCCGCGAAGAACTGCGGACCGGCAAGAGCGTGATCGCGGCGGTGGACGCGGGTTTCAGCAAGGCGTTTCTGACCATTATCGACACGCACGTGACGACGATCGTATCCTGCGCGTTCCTGTTCCTGTTCGGGACGGGTCCGGTGCAGGGGTTCGCGGTGACGCTGGTGATCGGATTGTTCGCCAATGTATTCACCGCGGTTTTTGTATCGCGGACGATTTTCGACTGGGAACTGGGAGCGCAGAAGAAGCAGGTAACTATAAGTATCTGAAGTGGTTTGAACTGTCCGGGATTTTGTGGTATTTTGGAGACCCAACGGGCAGAGCAGAAACCGAACGGGAACTTTGGAATGGTGGCCGGTGTCTGTAAGATAAAGCCGGCAGTACAGGCTAAATGGAATTATTCAAGAACACGAATTTTGATTTTCTCGGCAAGAAGTGGCCGTTCATCATCGCGTCGCTGATATTGACGGCGGCCGGGCTGACGAGTCTGGCGATACACGGCGGGCCGTTATATGGAATCGATTTTAAGGGCGGCTCGGAAATGATGTTGAAGTTTAACCAGCAGCCTCCACTGGACAGGATCCGGACCGCGCTGAGCAAAACGATCAAGGGCGAGTTTTCGGTGCAGCAGATTTCGGGTAAGAACGAGGTGCTGGTGGGCACGGAGATTCAAGGCGAGACGCAGTTGAATCAGAGCCGCCAGTTGGTGGAGGACACGCTGCGCGGGATGTTCGCCGATCCGAGCGGGAAGCTGGATATCAATAACGCTTCGGTGGAACAGCTGGCCAACCGGCTGCGCGGTCCGCTGATGACAGCGGGGGTGCCGCTGTCGGAGCAGGAGTTGGAGGAGATGGTGAGGTCGATCGAGGAGTACCGGGCGTCGAAGGGCGGCATCCTGAGTTCCTTCGATGAACTTTCTTCGATAAAAGGTGTAACGCCGCCGGTTATTTTAGCGTTAAAGCAAGAGTGCAATCTGGGGCCGTTCACGATTCTGTCGGCGGAGATGGTGGGTCCCAAGATCGGAGCGGATCTGAAGGCGCAGGGTTTGCGCGCCACGCTGTTCGCGCTGGCGGGAATGCTGGTGTATATCGCGTTCCGGTTCGAATGGATTTACGGAGTGGCGGCGGTGGTGGCGGTGTTCCATGACACGATCATCACGATTGGGTTATTCTCGTTGTTCCACAAGGAAATTTCGCTGACGGTGGTGGCCGCGCTGCTGACCTTGGTGGGTTATTCGATGAACGATACGATTGTGACGTTCGACCGGATTCGCGAGAATCTGAAGATCGTGCGGCGGGAGAAACTGGAAACGATCGTGAACCTGAGTGTGAATCAGACCTTGAGCCGGACGGTGCTGACCAGCGGTTTGACGCTGTTGACGGCGCTGTCGCTGTGGTGGTTCGGCGGAGAAGTTTTAAACGGATTTTCGTTCGCGCTGGTGATGGGGATTCTGGTGGGCACCTATTCTTCTGTTTACATTGCCAGTCCAATCCTGATATTCTTCCAGAACTTCGTGGATGCGCGGAAGAAGAGTGACATGAAAAGGAAGAACGTGGCGTAGCGAGTATTTTTAGAGTGGGAGGGAGAGGGATATGTTCGAACAGACCTTCGTAGAGGGAAAGACGCATAAGAGCTGGACGGTGATGCTCTCGTTTATGGGGCAGATGCTGGTCGTGGTGGTTCTGGTGCTGATCCCGCTGATCTACACGGATGTGCTGCCGAAGGCGTCGCTGACGACGTTTCTGACGGCGCCGCCGCCTCCTCCGCCGCCTCCCCCGCCTCCGCCGGCCGCGCCGGTGAAGGTCGTGAAGGTGGCACCGCGGCAGTTCGACGCGGGCAGATTGACGGCGCCCAAGGTGATCCCGAAAAACATCGCCGTGATTACGGAAGAGGACCTGCCGCCGGCGGCGAGTTCGGGCGGAGTGGTGGGCGGCGTTCCGGGCGGGGTCCCGGGCGGCACGATGGGCGGTGTGATCGGCGGCATTATCGGCGGGATTCCGTCGGCTGCGCCTCCGCCAATCAAAGAAGTGAAGCCGAAGAATCCCGAGCGCGTACGAGTCGGCGGCAACGTGATTGCGGCGAACCTGATCAAGAAGATCACGCCGGTATATCCCCCGCTCGCCAAGCAGGCGCGCATTCAGGGGCAGGTGCGGTTCACGGCCATTATCGGCAAGGACGGCACCATTCAGAATCTGCAACTGATCACCGGGCATCCGCTGTTGGTTGCGGCCGCGCAGGAAGCTGTCAAGCAGTGGATTTACAAGCCGACTCTCTTAAACGGCGAGCCGGTGGAGGTCATCACTCAGATTGACGTGAACTTCAGTTTGAGTCAGTAAGCAACGAAGCGGGCGTCACAAGCGTCCGCTTTTTAATTTCAACTCGCAGGAGAAAATCATGGTTCTACAATTGCAAGTTTGGGCGCTTTTGCTTCTTCAGGAAGCCGCGCCCGCCGTTGGCTTCGACGTCGTGTCGATGTTCAAACAGATGAGCTGGCCAGCCAAGCTGATCGTGCTCACCCTGTTTATCATGTCGGCATGGTCGATCGGCGTGATGATCGACCGTGTGATCGCCTTCAACGGCGCCAGGAATCAGTCGCGGCAATTCGCCCCGGCGGTTGCGGGCGCGTTAAGGGAAGGCAAGCTGGACGAAGCGATCAAGATCGCGGATCGTTACAGCAAGAGTCACTTGGCGAAAGTGGTGGTGGCGGGGTTGCAGGAATTCCGGGCCCATCAGCTCAGCTCCGATATATCGGGCGAGGAAATCGAGGCGTCCAAACGCGCTCTCGAACGCGCCGAAGCGATCGTGCACGCGGAGCTGAAGCGCGGCATCTCGAGCCTGGCTACGATCGGTTCTTCATCGCCGTTCGTGGGCCTCTTGGGAACAGTGCTGGGCATCATCAACGCGTTCAAGGGGATTTCGACGGAAAAGTCGACCGGTCTGGGCGCGGTTGCGGGCGGTATTTCGGAAGCGCTGGTGACCACGGCGGTCGGTCTGTTCGTGGCGATTCCGGCGGTCTGGGCGTTTAACTATTTCACCAACCGGGTGGAATCGTTCGACGTCGAGATGGGGAACTCGAGCTCCGAACTGGTGGATTATTTCCTGAAGCGTTCGCAGCGGGCCAGCGCGGGCAAGTAGTTTTTGGGTTGCGAGTTGAAATTCCGGATCGCGCCGCCGGCCATCGACAGGCTGACGGCGCGGACGGGTTTGGAATCGGGCTCTCGTGGAATTGAGGAACCTTTATGCATAAAATGAAAGCGCCGCCGGTGGTTTCCGACATCAACGTCACGCCGATGGTGGACGTGATGCTGGTGCTGCTGATCATCTTCATGGTGATCACGCCCATGTTGCAGCACGGCGTGACGGTGGATCTGGTGAAGGCGAAGAATCCGATCGCGATGAAGGACGCGGACAAAGAAGACGCGGTTCTGGTGGGGGTGACGCGCGACGGCAAGGTGGTGTTGAGCCCCGGAAATATCCAGATGCTGCCGTCGGATTTGCCGAACAAGGTGAAGGATCTGTTGACGAATAGGCTGGACAAGACGGTGTACATCAAGGCCGATATGCGAGCCAAATACGAACTGGTGGAGGATGTGATCGACAACCTGCGCGCGGCGGGGGTCGACCAACTGGGACTGCTGACCGAGCAGATCGCTCCGTCGAACGCCCCCGCGGTGCCGGCGAGCGATTAGTTTGGTAGATATTTTGTTGGAGACGAAGTGAGGACCATTTTATGGCAATGAATCTGGGTGGTGGCGGAGGCCAAAAAGCCGAAATCAACGTCACGCCGCTGATCGACGTACTGCTGGTGCTGCTGATCATTTTCATGGTGATCACGCCCTTGACGCCGCACGGGCTGGAGGCCTTGGCGCCGCAGCCGCCGAAGGACAATACTCCTCCGCCGCCCGACCAGGACCGCACGGTGGTGATCCAGATCGAAAAAGACAAGTCGATGAAGATCAACCAGGAAGACACCACGGAAGCGAAACTGGGGGACCGGCTGCTGGAGATTTTTAAGACTCGCGCCGAGCGGGTGGTGTTTGTGAAGGGCGACCCGAATCTGGACTTTCAGACGGTGGCGCACGCCATCGATATTGCGAAGGGCGCGGGCATCGACAAGATCGGTCTGATGACGCCGAAGATTGAACTCGGACAGTAAGGAAAATAATCGCATGCGCAAAGTCTTTACCGTAAGCGCCGGGATACTGACTGGCATTCTGATTCTGGGTGCGGCCGGCTGTGACAAGCTGAAGTCGCGCGACGACATTAATAAGGGTATCGCGGCCTTCAGGAACGCCAAGTACCCGGACGCGGTAGAGCGGTTCAAGGAAGCGGCGGCTCTCGATCCGTCCAACCCCAATGCGCGACTGTATCTGGCGACGGCGTACATGTCGCAGTGGATTCCGGGCGCGGAATCGCCTGAGAATCTGGCCTTTGCCGCGATGGCGCAGCAGGAATTCAACAAGGTTCTCGAAAAGAATCCGAACGATACTACGGCGCTGGCTTCGATGGCGTCGATCGCGTTCAATCAAGCCGGGCCGCTGCCTCTGGATCAGAAGATCGAAAAGCTGGACGAGGCGGCCAAGTGGAACAAGAGGCTGATCGAGGCGGATCCGAAGAACAAGGAAGCGCTTTATACCCTGGGTGGTCCGATCGTGTGGGCCAAGTGGTACCCGGCTCTGATGACCGCCCGCGCTTCGCTGCACATGAAGCCCGAAGATCCCGGTCCGATCAAGGATAAGAAGGTGAAGGAAGAATTGAAGGAGAAGTACGGGGCGATGGTGGACGAGGGGATCGCCAATCTCCAAAAAGCTCTCGACATCGATAAAGAGTACGACGATGCGATGGCTTACATGAACCTGCTGGTCCGCGAGCGCGCCGACCTGCTGGACAATTCGGACGATTATAAGAAGCAGATCGAGATCGCCGATTTGTGGGTCCAGAGGAATCTGGACACGAAGAAGCTGAAGGCCTCGCGCACGCCCGCTACCGGCGGTATCGTGCAGGACGCGAAGTAGCAGAAACGGAGCCGCCTGAAAAAGGCGGCCCGAGTGTTTCTCAACGGGCGCCCGGGACTGCGGCCGAAACAGGGGTTCGGCGCGGACGAGGGCGTCCGCCCTACGTTAGCGGGAGCGGAACGAATCGCGGATTTCGCGCTGTACTTCCAGCCTGTTTTGGCGCATCTCGCGGAGGAATTGCTCGCGCTCCCGGCGCATCTGCATTCTGGTTTCGAAGGCCGCGCGCCGGGCTTCCCGCGTTGCGCGCCGGATCTCTTCCCGCGCTTGACGAGCCTCTTGCCGGGCGTGGCGGCTCTCCTCGCGCCAGGTGCTCCAGGAGTCAGGACTCGAGATCGAACAAACGGCCGCACCCGCGACCAGCATCAGCAGCAAAATCACCTTCATCGGAAGCTCCTTTGGAGAGTATACGGGGATTTCAGCCGAAGGTTTCAGGTTTTTGCCAGTTTTTTTACAAATTCGACGTCGTTTTCGAGGAAATCGTAGGCGGGCAGGTTGGGGCGATCTTCCCAGAGGATCTGCTCGAACTGAAGGTTGACGGGCTCGCCCGAGAATTCGGTGACATGGAAAAAACGGAGGTGGATCGGGACGGTCTGGGCGTGCAGCTCGAGTCCGATGCGGGCGTCGATTTGTAACTCTTCGCGCAGTTCGCGCTCGAGGGCGGAACGGGCATCCTCGCCGGCCTCGACCTTGCCGCCGGGGAATTCCCATTTGAGGGCATGGGGTCCGCCGCGGCGCTGGCAGATCAAGATGCGGCCATTCCGTTCGATCACCGCGGCAACGACGTCCATTCAGCGATAATTGAAGCACGAAATGGACAGGGAGCGCCTGCTCGATCATTTTCAGAATCCGCGCAACGTGGGCGTTCTGGGGCCGCCGGCGTTGACGGTGGACGTTACCAATCCAGCCTGCGGGGACATGATGCGCCTTTCCGTTCGCTTTGAGAACCAGCGCGTGGCGGAGGTGCGATTCCAGACGCGCGGCTGCACCGCTTCGATTGCCGCGAGTTCCGCGCTCACGGAATGGATGACCGGCAAGTCGCGGCTGGAGCTGAGGACGTTCCATGCGGCAGTGGTGGAGGATGCGGTGGGTGGGCTGGAGCCTGCGTCGAAGCACGCGGCGGTGCTGTGCGCGGATGCGGTGAAGATGATGTTGGCGAAGAGCTCGGCTGGTTGAGGCATAGGTTTCTCTCGTCGAGGGAAGACAGAGCCGCTCCGGAGAGCGGCTGCCGGCTCATAGCCCGCCCCACCCGGAGTGAAAGTCGGTATGCTTACGTTAATATGCTGCGTACGTTTTTATTGCTCCTGATTGCGGCGACTGCGTTTGCCCAGACTAATGTTGAAAGCGGGAAGCGCTATGCGCGGATCGTGATTCGCGGTGCGATGGTGGTCGACGGGAGCGGCACGCCGGCCTCTGGACCGAAAGATATCGTGATCGAGAACAACATGATCGCGGATGTCGTTCCATCCGGCGGGCGGCGGGCAGCGGGGGACATTACGATCGACGCCAGCGGAAAGTATGTGCTGCCCGGATTGATTGATGCGCACGCGCATGTGCAGGACGAGCGCGGGGGGATTCCCCAGCCGCTCGATTACGAGCTGAAAATCTGGCTGGCGTGCGGGATTACGACCGTCCGCGACGTGGGCAGCGATACTCCGAAGACGCTGCAGTTGCGGAAGAAGAGCGCGGATGGCGAGGTCGCGTCA
>JBEKOZ010000177.1:0-8422 GCA_049521275.1 Bryobacteraceae bacterium
GATCACGGCATTCAGGTGCGCACGGAGGAGCAGTTGTATCACGATGCGAAGCCGGCGCATGACGCGGGCTGGCAGATCGGCACGCACGGCAATGGCGACCTGGCGATCGACGTTGTTTTGCGCGTGTATGCGCGGCTGCAGAAAGAAAATCCGCGGCCCGATCCGCGCTTCCGGATCGAGCATTGCACGGTGATCAATCCGGACCTGGTACGGCGCATCAAAGCGCAGGGGGTGATTCCGGCGCCGTTTTCGAGCTACGTTTATTATCACGGCGAAAAGATGAAGGAATACGGAGCGGAGCGGCTGAATTCGATGTTCGCGCTGCGGAGTTTTCTCGATGCGGGCATTCCGGCGACGATGTCGTCGGACTATCCGCCGGGACCGTTTGAACCGATGATGTTTCTGCAATCGAGCGTGACGCGCACCGATGTCAAAGGGAACGTGTGGGGTCCGAAGCAGCGGATTACGGTTGCGGAAGCGCTGCGGGTGGCCACGATGAACGGGGCGCACGCTTCGTTTGAAGAGCAGATCAAGGGATCGATCGAAGCCGGCAAGCTGGCCGATCTGACGGTGCTTGGGCGCGATCCGCTGAAGGAAGATCCGTCGACGTTAGTGACGATTCCGATCGAGCGAACGATGGTGGGGGGGCGGTGGATGTACGAGGCTTGACAGGGGTCTTCGCCCTGACGGGACGGGACAACGGACGCGGCGCCACGAGTGGCGACGCGGCACGCCTGGGGGCGCGCGCCACGAAAGAGGGCGGGCAGTAAGGACTAGGCGTTCGTGAAGTCTCAGTCTCTGATGGTCCAGCTCGCGCTGCCGCAGGAGTTGCAGTGGCGGGCGTTTGGATTCAGGGTCGCCCCACAGCGGAGGCATGCGTGCGAGGAGCGCTTGCGGTGCGCTGCACGGTAAGCAACCAACGCGGCTAGGGCCGCGAAGAACAGCATTACGACGATCCAGGAGCCGGTGTAATAATACAGCATGAGCACGGCTACTACCGCGGCGGTCGCGATCAGCCAGGGTTGTTTGCGCATAACTGGTATCCTTATGTTAATAACGTCATGCGCCGTACCCGGTGGCTTTTTCTCTTCGCCATCTTCTTTATTGTCGTCGCGGTTGGCGCAACCTACCAAAGGCGCAAAGGCAATCTTGAAAAAGACGCGCCCGCTCGTCCCAAGCCGCTGGGTAAGAATTTCGACGGGAGCTTTACCCGTTGGAAGTACTCGGACCAAAAGGGCACCACGGCGCACGTCGAAATCCTCGCGGACACCATGCATGAGTCGGCGGGGTCCACGGCGCTCGATCTCGAAGGGGTCGACTTAAAGCTGTTCAATAAAGATGGGACGCAGTACGACCTGGTCAAAACGGACAAGGCGCAGTGCGACCCTTCGGCGAAGACGCTCTATGCCGACGGAGAGGTGAATATCACGATGGCCGTGCCTGTCGACGGGCCGCAGCACGGGCGGATCGTCAAAATTCAGACTTCCGGGGTGAAATTCGACACGCAAAACGGCAAGGCGACCACCGACCGGGCGGTGCGCTTTGAGTTCGATCAGGGCGGAGGGACTTCGGTGGGGGCCGAATACGACCCGCAGACGCGCGAGTTGCACATGAAGTCGCAGATCGCGCTCGATTGGCGGGGCAAGACGCCGGAGTCGGTTCCGATGCATATCGAATCGGGCGAAGCCTTCTATCGCGAGAAGGAATCGAAGGTGATTTTGATTCCGTGGTCGAAACTTACCCGCGACACGCTGCGTCTGGAAGGAAAGATGTCCGTGGTGACGCTCGACCAAGGTGAGGTGCGGCTGGCTGAAATCCAGGAAGGTCATGGGACGAAGGAAGACCCGGGTCGCAAGGTTGAGTTCGGGTCGGAGCAAATGACCATGGATTTCGCGGATGGGATGATGGTCACGAAAATCAGCGGCGATCGCAATGCGCACCTGATTTCGAACACGCAGGCGGCGCGAACGACGGTGACGGGCGACCGGATGGATCTCGGGTTCGAGGTTTCCGGCAAGGAGAGTACGCTGTCGACGGCCCTTTCGATGGGTAAGAGCGTCGCCGAGAACGTGCCCATCCCGCAACAGGGGGCCCAGCCCGGCGATACGAGAATCCTGCATAGCGAGGTGCTCCACCTGAAGATGCGCGCGGGCGGGCAGGAGATCGACAGCGTGGAGACGGATGGCGCGGCAACGATGGATTTTCTGCCCAATCGTCCGGAGGCGCCGAAGCGCATGGTGACGGGCGATAAGATCTGGATCAAGTACGGAGAGGACAATCGCATTGAGAGTTTCCGGTCGGTGAACGTTACGACGCGCACCGACAAGCCGGGCGAGAAAGGGAAGCCCGTGCCTCCGCCCGGAT
This sequence comes from Bryobacteraceae bacterium, assembly GCA_049521275.1. Classification (GTDB taxonomy): domain Bacteria; phylum Acidobacteriota; class Terriglobia; order Bryobacterales; family Bryobacteraceae; genus Palsa-187. The sequence continues at coordinate 2,365 of JBEKOZ010000177.1, forward strand.
TCACCTTCGCAAAAGAGTTGCTGGCGAAGTTCGATCCGGCGACGAGCGACATGAGCCATCTGGAAGAGAAGACCGATTTCAAATACGACGCGGGTGACCGGCATGCGCGCGCCGATCATGCGACGCTCGACCAGAAAACGGACCTGATGACGCTCGACAAGGGCGCGCGGGTGTGGGATTCGACGGGTTCGGCCGCGGCCGATCATATCGTAATGAATCAGAAATCGGGCGATTTTACGGCCGAAGGACACGTGGCGTCGACCAGGATGCCCGATCCGAAGGGCAAATCGAGCGCGATGCTGAATACCGACGAGATTCTCCAGGCGCGGGCGCAGCGGATGGTTTCGACGGACAGCAACCTGAAGATTCATTACGAGGGAAACGTGGTCGCCTGGCAGGGTTCGAACCGGGTGGAAGCGCAGCGGCTGGACATCGATCGCGATAACGGGACGCTCGAAGCGCTGGGCAAGGTGGTGAGCCAGTTCGTCGACAAAGACAAAGACAAAGACAAAGACGACAAGAAGACCGACGGCAAGGCGACGGCAAAGACCAAAGCGAAGCCGACGGCGTCCAGTGCGCCTCCGATTTTTACCGTCGTGCATGCGCCGGAGTTACACTACACGGACGAGACGCGCATCGCGGTTTACAAAGGCGGCGTGCTGCTCGAACGGTCCAATGATCTGACGGTGACGGGCAAGGAAGTCAAGGCATATCTGAACGACGCGGACGCCGATTCGTCGCTCGACAAGACCATCTCCGATGGGGCGGTGAAAATCGTCAGCAACGACACCAAAAGAGCCAAGACGCGTACCGGGACTTCGGAACATTGCGAATATTACGCCGACGACGGGAAGGTAATTATGAACGGCGGGCGGCCGCTGCTGATCGACAGCAAGGAAGGCAAGACCCAGGGCGATCAATTGACGTGGTGGGCGAACGATGATAGGCTGCTGGTTAACGGAGTGCCGACCAGTCCGGTCAAGAGCATCGTCCGCAAGAAATAGCCTCTGTGCATACCCTCCAAACAACCGATCTTACGAAATCCTATCGCGGCCGCAAGGTGGTCGACAACGTTTCGGTGTGGGTGAAGCAGGGCGAAGTGGTGGGGTTGCTGGGTCCGAACGGCGCGGGCAAGACCACGTCTTTCTACATGATCGTGGGGCTGATCACGCCGGACTCGGGGAAGGTGACGCTTGACGACCAGGACCTGACCCCGCTCGCGATGTATCAGCGCGCGCGCAAGGGGATCAGCTATCTTCCGCAGGAAGCGTCGGTCTTCCGGAAACTGTCGGTCGAAGACAACCTGATGGCGATTCTACAGACGCTGCCGCTTAACCGCCGGGAGCGCCTCGACCGGATGGACCGGCTGATCGCGCAACTGGGCCTCGAAACGGTGCGGCACAGCAAAGGTTACGTGCTTTCGGGCGGCGAGAGAAGGCGCGTGGAGATTGCCCGGTCCCTGGTGATCGAGCCGAGTTTCCTGCTGCTGGACGAACCTTTCTCCGGAATCGACCCGATTCAGGTGCTGGAGCTTCAGAAAATCATCTTCGATCTGAAAAACTCTGGCATTGGCATCCTGGTGACCGATCACAACGTGCGGGAGACGCTGGCGGTGACGGATCGCGCCTACATCATCAACAACGGCCGTATTTTCCGCTCGGGGTCGCCCGAAGCGCTGGGCAACGATCCGGAAGTGCGGCGCGTTTACCTGGGCGAGAATTTCAATCTGGAGTGGCAAAGCGGACGCTGGTCGGTTCCGACTGAGAGTTAAGCAGCGGCCCCGCAAGCAGCCTGCTCGCCCATCAGATTCGCGAAGTGGGCCACGACCAAGGACATCTCGTTGAGCGCGCGCGCGGCCGCGGCTCCGGAGAAGTGGCGGCTCACCTGATACCAGGTTCCCATCAACCGGTAATTGATGGCCAGCATCTGGGTTTCGAGCGCCGATTGTCCTTCGCCCGCCTGCGGCATGCACTTCAACAACTGGCGAACAACCCGATAATCGCGATCGAGCGCGGCGCGAAGCCTGTCGAGATCGGGTGAAGCGTTCTGCTGCAATTGCGCCTGGACTTCAGTGAAGCCCAGCTTATTGGCATGGGCGACGTCGGCGGCGTAATCGCGGGCGGTCTTGGCGCTGAGCATCAATAGGCAAGTGTAGCGGAACCAGTATCCGAACAGCATAACCGAACTGACGGTAATGACAACGGTGGCAATGAGTTCAATCATGCGCGCCGTGCCTCTTGTTCGTTTTCCATGGTCATTGAGCTATTGGAAGAATAGCATCCGGGGTTCAGCGCAATCAATAGTCTTTGGCGTACTAGGTATCTTTTCCGAGAAGATCGCGCTAATCGCCTGTGCTAAACACCATATTCGGGGGGGCATCCTGATGAGAAAGGAGGTACTCGCGATAGAGCGCGGCATAACTTTGGGTACAGTACTCGGAGTGCGCGAAGCCTAGTCGCGCGGCGGTCCGATCGATCCAGTCCGCCAGGCCTTCTAGTTCGAGGAAGACTCCAATGGGAGTCTCGTCAATCGTAATGATGCCCGGTTCGGGCGGCTGGGCTGCGAACTTGGTCCGATATTTTTCATAGCGGAAGCGCGGAGCGTAGCCGAGGCGGTCGAGAACCAGTGCGAAGGCGGCGGCGTCGGACACATCGAATTCGATCTCTTCCCGGCTCTTATGGCGCTCGCGCGTGGCGGGACCTTTATAAGTGACCGTGGAGCGAGCACCGGATCGGCGAAGGCGGAGAAGCTGATCGGCGCCTTTGAGTTCGGACGAAACCCGATCGAACACCTGATCGCTTTCGAGAGTGCGGGGCTCGAGCAGGGTGTACCCGTGACGCTCGAGGAGATCGCGGGCGTCGCGCGGGCTTCCGCGGTCGAAGGGAATCTTAATTTCGGTCTCGATCATGAGTCGAAGCTGATTAAATGATACGATGAGCGAAAGCGCCCGTAGCTCAGCTGGATAGAGCATCTGGCTTCGAACCAGAGGGTCGGCCGTTCGAGTCGGTCCGGGCGCACCACTCACCTTAAGGAACGCTCAACGGCCGGTCGCGACTACTTGGTGATCCCAACCTCGCTCAGCAGCCAGGCGTACTCAAAGGCGGTATCGTGCAGCCGGTCATACCTGCCGCTGGCGCCGCCGTGGCCCGCCGGGTCCATCTTGATCTTGAGCAACAGCGGATTGGAATCCGTCTTCAAGGCGCGGAGCCGCGCGACGTACTTTGCGGGTTCCCAGTACATCACCTGGCTGTCGTTGAAGCTGGTGGTCACCAGGATGGCAGGGTACGCGCGCTTCTCCAGGTTGTCGTAGGGGCTGTAGGTTTTCATGTAATCGTAGGCGGCCTTCTCATTGGGATTTCCCCACTCCAGGTATTCGCCCACGGTCAACGGCAGCGTAGCGTCCATCATGGTATTCATCACGTCGACAAACGGCACCGCAACGTGCGCCGCTTTGAAAAGGTCCGGACGCATGTTGATCACCGCGCCCATCAGCAGGCCCCCGGCGCTGCCGCCTTCGATCACCAGGCGGTCGCTCGAGGTCCATTTCTCCTTGATCAGGAATTCGGCGCAGTCGATAAAGTCGAAGAAGGTGTTCTTCTTCTTCATGAGCATGCCGTCCTCGCGCCACTGCTCGCCCATCTCATCGCCGCCGCGGATGTGCGCGATCGCATAGGCCATGCCCCGATCCAGCAGGCTCACCCGGGTGGAGGAAAACGTGGGCGGCGTGCCAAAACCATAGCTGCCGTAGCCATACAAAAATAGCGGCCCCTTGCCGTCGCGCGTGAAGCCCTTTTTGTAGACGATAGAAACCGGGACTTTAACCCCGTCCCGGGCGGTGGCCCACAGGCGCTCGCTCGCATATTGTTTCGGATCGTAACCGCCCAACACTTCCTGCTGTTTTAGCAATGTGGATTTACCTGTCATCACGTCGTAATCGAACACGCTTGGAGGGGTCACGAAGCTCTGGTAGTTGTAGCGATAGGTGTGGCTCAAGAAGTCCGGTGTGCCACCCGGGAAAACCGAATAAACGGGCTCGGGATAAGCGATTTCCTTCCATGCGGCGGTCTTGAAATCGTAAATGCGGAGGTGGTCCAACGCGTCGCCTTTCTCGACCGACACCGCGAAATCCTTGAACAGGTCGATATCCTGGATGCGCACGTTATCGCGGTGCGCTATAAACACCTTCCAGTTCTTGGGAGCCGGGTCGCTATCGGGCGCAGTCATGACCGCGAAATTGCGGCCGTACCGATTGGTCCGGATGTAGAACAGCCCTTCGCGATGGTCCAGGTAATCGCGATGGCCCTTTTCGCGCTGAAGAAACAGGGCGAATTTGTCCGCCGGACGGTCGGCGCGCAGGGTGCGCATTTCGGTAGTATCCTTGGCCTCGCTTTCGAGGACAAGATACTGCAAGTCGCGGGTCTTGCCGATCCCGATATCGTAGAGCTCATCTTTATCGTTGTAGATCTCCTCGAACTTGGCGGCGCCCAGAACGTGCCGCCATAACTTGTCGCTGCGCTTGGTGACGGCGTCCTCGGTCACCAGAAACAGAGTCTTATTGTCGGCGGCCCAGGCTAGCGAAGTGACGCGTTCCGCGGTGTCGGGTAGGGTCTTTCCAGTGCGCAGATCCTTCACGCGCAGGGCATACTGGCGGAAGCCCGCGTAATCGATGGTGTACGCCAGCAGGTTTTGGTCGTCGCTCACCTGAAAGCCGCCCAGGCCGACGAACTTCTTGCCCTTGCCCAGCTCGTTCAAGTCGAGGAGAACCTCTTCTGGAGCCTCCATGGTTCCTTTGCGGCGGCATTGGATGGGATACTGTTGGCCCTCGACGGTGCGCGAGTAGTACAGGTAGCCGTGGTTGGGCGTGGGCACCGAGACGTCGGTCTGTTTGATGCGTCCCAGCATCTCCGCGTAGAGGGCGTCGCTGAACGGCTGGAGGCCCTTCGTCATGGCCGCGGTGTATGCGTTTTCCGCTTCCAGGTATTTGGTCACGGCCGGGTTGGACTTTTCGCGCAGCCAGAAATAGTCGTCTGTAATGGTCGCTCCATGCCGCACCTCGCGATGATCGACGCGCGGCGCCGTTGGCGGCGTCTGCCCGCGAAGCGCTGTTGTTGCACATACCCCGAGCAGGACCAAATGACGGAAAGGGATCATAGACTTTAGCCTACTGCGGGACGATGGGCCCTGCAACCGCATAGCCGTCACCCCGTGAACGCCGCTTTTATCCTCTTTCCTTTGTGACCTTTGCCACTTGCCAGAAACTGCGTGTGCGCTTCATCGCATACGCTCAAGTCAGAAGGAGTCTCCCATCGGGGCTCTTTCGACAGTTTTTTGCCGGCCGGCAAATGTCGTATTGAGGTGGTGCTGAGCTTCCGGAGACGGAAGATTTTTGGGATCGATCCTGATAGCATCCTGGGAGAGCGGGATAGCATACCGCACCCATTGGGTTTCAGAGGGCTGTGAATCGAAGCGTCTGCTATCGGACGGCGTAAGTCGTTCGGGAACGGATGTGAGAGACAGTCCAAGCTACTAGCGGCCGGACAGCTGAAAGGTTGTCCGGCCGTTCGCGATTTTTCGTACGGTCATTTTTCGTACAGCCAAGGTGCGTCACTTTTCCAGTTGCTTGCGAATCGCCTGAAGCTCGGCTAGCCGCTTTCGGGTCATCTTGGGATAGCTCATTTTGAGGTCCTTGAGCGCCTCGATGACTATCCGTGAAACAATCAACCGCGCGTTGTATTTATCGTCGGCCGGCACCACGTGCCAGGGCGCGATTTTCGTGCTGGTGGCACTCAGACAATCCTCATAGGCGCTCATGTATTGATCCCAGAATTTCCGCTCCGCGATGTCGTCCTGACTGAATTTCCAATTCTTGTCTGGCTGATCGATGCGCTCCAGGAAGCGCTTGCGTTGCTCCTCCTTCGACAGGTGAAGGAAGAATTTCAGGACCCGCGTGCCATTGCGGTAAAGGTGCTTCTCCAAGTCCACAATGGAGCGGAAGCGTTCGTTCCAGTCCCTGTTGCTGCCGACAAGCTCGCCCGGAATTCCCTCACCACGCAGAATT